>CABSBK010000213.1 GCA_902475865.1 uncultured Collinsella sp. | reverse complement strand
AGCGGTCGCGCCCTGGCGAACCGTCCAGGCCTTGACCTCCATCTCGCCGGCCGTAAAGAACGACTGCAGGCCGAGCAGCTTGTAGGCAGCCTGAGCGAGCACGTCCAGGCCGGGCTGTTCCAGGCCCAGGCTCTCCAGGTAGTCGGCAGCGTCCTCGGGATCGAGCTCGGAAAGCTCGGCCTCGATCTTGGCGCAGATGGGCAACGGCTTGACGCCATCGATGGGCGCCAGATCGTCGTTGAGCATATCCTCGTCCACGTTGGCCACATACAGGATGGGCTTCATGGTGAGCAGGAACAGGCCCTTGGCGGCAGCACGCTCCTCGTCGGTCATCTCCATGGATGCGGCGCGCTTGCCCTCGTTGAGCCAGGCAAGCAGACGCTTGGCAACCTCAAACTTGGGCATGAGTTCCTTGTCGCGCTTGGCCTCCTTCTCGAGCTTGGGCAGCTGCTTCTCGAGCGTGCCCATGTCGGCCAGGATGAGCTCGGTCATGATGGTGTCGGCATCGCCGGCGGGATCGACGAACTCGCCCGTGCGGCCCACCTCACGCATGACGTTGGGGTCCTTAAAGTAGCGCACGACCTCGCAGATGGCATCGGTCTCGCGGATGTTTGCCAAGAACTGGTTGCCCAGGCCCTCGCCCTCGTTAGCGCCCTTCACCAGACCAGCGATGTCGACAAACTCGACCGTCGCCGGCACAATGCGACCGGGGTTGACGATGTCGGCAAGTTTTTGCAGGCGGCTATCGGGCACATCGACGATGCCCACGTTGGGGTCGATTGTGGCAAACGGGTAGTTGGCGGCAAGGCCGGTCTTTTTGGTAAGCGCGGTGAACAGCGTCGACTTGCCCACGTTGGGCAGGCCCACGATACCGATGGAAAGGGACACGACAGCTCCTTTTGGTACAGGTACTTCAAACTGCATAAGTATAGCGCCGCCGCAGCATCCGGGCGAATCCGGACACCACGACGGCGCAAATGAAGCAGAGATGCGTGAGGGTTCGAGACAGTAGTCCTTACTTAAGCTCGGGCCAGAAATCCTTGTTGGCCTCGATGAGCTCGTCCAGGATCTGCTTAGCAACGCTCGCCGAAGGAATGGTCTTGGAGAGCGTGAGTGCCTGCCAGAGCTTCTGGTAGCTGCCCTCGACCCAAGCCTGGACAACGAGCTTCTCGACGGAAACCTGCTGCTCCATCAGGCCCTTCTGGAACTGCGGGATCGGGCCCTGGCAGATCTTCTCAAAGCCGTTGGAACCGACGATGCAAGGCACCTCGACCATGGCCGTCGGGTCGAAGTTGGGCACAGCGCCATCGTTGGGGACGATCAGCAGGAAGCGCTCGAGCGTGTTCTCGGCCAGTGCGCAGGCAAGGTCGACGATGTAGTTGGCATGTACATCTGGCTCAAAGCCGCCGTCCTTGGCAGTACCCTTGGCGATGATGTCGCGGCAAGCACCAAAGACCTTCTTCTCGCGGCCGTCCATAACCTCATTGGCGCGAGTGTAGTTGGGGTCAGACGTCTCGACGACATAGTCCGGGTACAGGTAATACTTGAGGTAGGTATTGGGAATCGTCTCGGGATCGACAGCATAGACATCCTTGGCCTTGCCGAAGGTGTGAATCCAGCTCTCCTCGACATGCTGCTCCTTACCGGCCTCGTGCTCGATGCCGTCCAGGTAGCCGTTCTTAGCCATGTGCTCCTTAATCTGCGGCATGAGGTCGTTGCCGTCCTTGTCGTAGATCTTGCTCCACCAACCAAAGTGGTTGAGGCCGTAGTAGCTATACTGCAGCTCGCGACGATCCTTGATGCCGCACATACGGCTCATCTTATCCATAAGGTCGATAGGCATGTCGCAGATGTTGATGATGCGGCTGTTGGGGCGCAGCACGCGGCAGGCCTCGGCGACGATGGCCGCGGGGTTGGAGTAGTTGAGCATCCAGGCGTTGGGGCTGTACTTCTCCATGTAGTCGAGGATCTCGATAACGCCGCCGATGGAGCGCATGCCGTAGGCGATACCGCCGGCACCGCAGGTCTCTTGGCCAACGCAGCCGTACTTGAGAGGAATCTTCTCGTCGAGCTCGCGCATAGCGTACAGTCCAACGCGGATGTGAGCAAGCACGAAGTCGGTCCCGGTGAATGCGGTCTCGGGGTCGGTGGTGTAGTTGAACTCAACCTCGGGGGCGTTCTCGTGGAAGTAGATCTCGCAGGCCTTGGCCACGGTCTCCTGGCGCTCGGCGTTGTTGTCGTAGAAGGTCACCTTGTTGACCGGGAAGCGGTCGCGCTCCTCAAGCAGCATCAGAGCGATGCCCGGAGTGAAGGTAGAGCCACCGCCGGCAATGGTCACGGCATAGTTTTTCTTGGACATGATGTCCTCCTCATTCTGGCCGCTTGCTCAATCCATCCCCGCACGCGGCCTGTACGGTTTGGAATTGTTACCTAGAAGTGGAGTTTTTTATCTCTAGAATCGGCCTTGCGGTGCATACCGGCTCTGCAAGGCCGATTGTTTCGATGGACGATGGTTTACAGAAGACTCTCGAACTTCAGAAGACTCTCGAACTTCTCGCGAACCTGCGGGACGCTAAGGCCGATGATGACCTGGATTGACTGACCTTGGACCACCAAGCCATGCGTACCGATCGCCTTGAAGGAAGCCTCGGGTGCAACGACGCTCTTGTCCTTGACATTAACGCGCAGACGGGTAGCGCAGTTAGTTACATCGATGATGTTATCCGTGCCACCGAGCAGATCGAGGATGTTCTCGGCAAGCACCAAGCGCTCATCATCTTTACTCTGGGCGACCGATTTGCCAGCACCGCCCTGCTTTTGCTTGTAGTCGGCCTTGGACTTGAGCTCGACCTCAACATCGTC
>CABSBK010000212.1 GCA_902475865.1 uncultured Collinsella sp. | reverse complement strand
ATTTCCACGCTAGTGCAAGCCAAACGTCCCGCAACTGCCTCAGCACTCACGCGGCACGCCGGCGACCCTGAGCTTGCGATCGAGCTTTGTCGGATCCCTTAGATCATCCCAGCACAAGCGCACGATCTTGCAGTTATCAAGCAGCGAAAGCCTTGACTCGCGCTGGCGCTCATCAAATTGCGCCTTTGCGAGCCTACCCTCCTCCGCCGCCTTCTCGCTTTTAACGAATCCGTCGAACTCCCCGATAATCAGCCGGTCGCCCACACGCCACAAGTAGTCAACTCGATACGGCCGCCCCGGCTCAACCGGGTCGAACAGCTCAACTTGCAGCTCCGGCGTCTGCCAGCCGCGCTCAATCATCAGAGCACGCGCCTTGGACTCGCCACCGCTTTCCGATAGGCCATCGGCACACCGCGCAACACTTCGCGCCGTCACAACACCGCGACGATTTAAGCCAAGCTTGTTGATTGCCTCAACGAGATGCTCCTTCGACAACAGCTGCTCATGAAGCGCCGAGTCCGCAATGATCAGTCCCTCGACAAACGATGCATCGACCAGGCAATCCGTAATCGTTTGATCGATATCGGTCACGGCAATATCCATCTGGATTGCCCGTGTTTGACGAGCATAACGATGGCGAATCACCTGAGAGCCGGGCGTCGTCGATTGCGCCGGCGCCACGGCGATATGGATGTGCGCCAAATTGGCATGCGAAACCGAAAGGCCATAGATAACAGCCGCCGTATAGGAGCAAAACGTCCAGTCGGGATGTTTTTGCGCAAGGGCCCGCACCCGATGCAGATAACGCTGCCGAAACTTGAGCTCGGACCAATAATCCGGACGCGCATACAGCCCCGGCATGACCGCCTCTAGACTTCCCGCCGCCACCCGCCGCTCAATCTGCTTTGCCTCCGCCGTCGTGCGTGCGTACACGCAGCTCATCTGCTGTTCGCATGCTTTAATGTGACTTGTAAGCCTTTGATTCGCCGTCGTGTTTCCCATGTCGCCTCCCAACTCTTGGAACGGCGCAAACGTACCAGACGGTTTCATGCGAAGTCTGACCAAATGCTGTCCAGGCGCTGACCAAATGCTTGACGGTTTTGGGCGTTTTAGGCTGATGACTTATATCTGCAGGTAGGGCGGTTGTCGAGAGGTCCCTGTCTCCACAATTTGGCGCCTTGGTCCATCGGATTATCAGAAAGAAAAACCCGTCGAGATTCAAGACCACGCCAAATGCGACTTTGCCTCTGCACGCACCGTCTCTTAGCCGAGCCATCGGCATCTACATATAAAAAATGAGCGTGGATAATCTCCCGTTTTGAGCCTAGTTTCAAGCCAAAAGTGGGAGATTATCCACGCTCGATTTGTAAACGTCCGAAAATCCACGCTCGCGTGTCCGATAATCCACGCTCGTCATGCCGTGAGCACAGCCACGGCCGCAGCCTAGTGCTCCTCGCCGGCGCGGGCCAGGTCGTAGGGCGTGGTCTGGTAGACGTAGTAGTTGAGCCAGTTGGTGTAGAACAGCTGAGCCTGACTGCGCCAGACGTTGCGCGGCTCGGCGGTGGGGTCGTCGTTCGGGAAGTAATGCGCCGGCACCTGAGGGTTAAGCCCGCGCTTCACGTCGCGCTCGTACTCCAAACGCAGCGTGTCGGTATCGTACTCGGGATGGCCAAAGACAAAGAAGCGGCGGCTGTCGGTCGACTTGACGATATACAGGCCCACCTCGTCGGACACGGCCACGACCTCAAGCTGCGGCTCGGCCTCCACGTCCTCGCGGCGCACATCGGTGTTGCGCGAGTGCACGGCATAGAAACGGTCGTCGAAGCCGCGGACCAGCGGGCTTTGCGGCTTCACCAGATAATGCTCGAACACGCCGCTCGCCTTTGCCGGCAGATCGTACTTCTGGATACCGTAATGATGGTAGAGCCCCGCCTGCGCGCCCCAACAAATATGCAGCGTAGAGTGCACATGCGTGGTGGACCAATCCATGATCTGGCAGAGCTCGGGCCAGTAGTCGACCTCCTCGAACGGCATCTGCTCCACCGGCGCGCCCGTGATGATCAGGCCGTCGTAGTGGATGTCGCGGATGTCGTCGAACGTGCGGTAAAACGTCTCCAGGTGGCCGGCGCTCACGTGCGTGGCTTCGTGCGTTTTGGTGCGCAGCAAGTCCACCTCCACCTGCAGCGGCGTGTTGGAGAGCTTGCGCATAATCTGCGTCTCGGTGGCAATCTTGGTGGGCATGAGGTTGAGGATGAGCACGCGCAGCGGACGGATGTCCTGATGCAGTGCGCGGTACTCGGTCATGACAAAGATGTTCTCGCTCTCGAGCTGCGCGGCGGCAGGGAGGGCGTCGGGAATGCGAATGGGCATGGATGCTCCTTACGAGTCAGTTGCAGCTATGGTACAACGACCGGCCCCATCCGCGCGAGCGCATCGCCCAGCGATGCCGTCAGCGGCCCAAATCACTCCAAAAGTAGAGATTAAGGCATGTCCCAAAAATCTACGGCGCTTTAGCCTGGCAAAGTGGCGGCAGGAAGCTACAATGGTTCGACGCGAAAAACTCGGCCGAAAGGATACATATATGTACCAGACGCGTAAGATCGGTGTGGTCGGCCAGGGCCACGTAGGAGCACATGTCGCCAACAGCCTGCTCATGCAGGGCATTGCCGATGAGCTGTACCTGTGCGATATCAACGAGGCCAAGGTGACGTCCGAGGTCCAGGACCTGCGCGACTCCCTTTCGTTTGTCCCGTACAATACCAAAATCGTCAACTGCTACGACCGCTACGAGGAGCTGGCCTGCTGCGACGTCATCGTCAACGCCGCCGGCAAGGTCGCGCTGGCCGCCGTCAACCGCGCCGGCGAGCTGGTCTTTCC
>CABSBK010000211.1 GCA_902475865.1 uncultured Collinsella sp. | reverse complement strand
AGTACGAGATGGATGCTCCCACGCACGAGCACGACGGCATCAACCCCAGCTGCGGCGACGAGCTCACCTTGCAGCTGCGCGTCGAGAACGGCGTGATCGAGGAGGCCTCCTTTACCGGCCACGGCTGCGCCATCAGCCAGGCCAGCGCCGACATCATGGCCGACCTCATCACCGGCGAGACCGTCGAGGAAGCTCACCGCCTGGCAGAGCTCTTCCTCGCCATGATCCGCGGCGAGAAGCTCTCCGAGGAGGACCTGGAAGACCTGGACGAAGCTGCCCAGCTCCAGGACATCTCGCACATGCCCGCCCGCGTCAAATGCGCCGAGCTCGCCTGGCGCACCCTCGACGGCATGCTCACGGGACATAATAATCAGTAGTATTTATCCCAAATCTTAAGATTTTTGTTGGCCGAATCGCTTGACAAGAGCGGTTCGGCCATTTTCTATTCCGAGAGCTCAGCCTGTGCCTTCACCCGCGCATAAGCACGCACAATACGAGAGACGCTACTTTTGCCAATCCCGGTATACCGCTCAATCTGGCGCACCGTAAAGCCGGCATTGTTCAATCCAACAATAACGGTATCGCGCTGCGCCGGCGGTACAGTTTTAACCCCGTTGAGCGGAACCCCTAGCTCCTTCGCCAACTTGTTGGCAAAGGCGCGGCGTTCCCACTCCGTCTCTTTCATATCGCACAGCGCTGGCTCACTGCCGCCGGGCGCCGAAAGCGAATAGGCAATAAAGCCCTCGGCAGAACCAAAAAGCTCAAGCACGCAAGAAGGATCAGAAAATCCCCTCGCGACATCGGCCGCGTCACCGTCGTAAGCGCACAAATGCTCCGCAAAGCTACTCCAGGGATAACGCTCGATTAGGCTAACGCCCGCCTCCTGCGGATCGGCGTGTACGGAGCGAATAGCCTCCATCACCTGCCAGTCGGTATCGAGCGAGCGCCGGTCAAAACGGTTCTGAAACAGATGGCCTGTGCGCCCCATGCGTTTATTGAACCGCCGCGCGTACGTCAAAAGCAGCCGGTGCATCGCCGCGCTCATCCTGTCCTCGTAATCTGCAAGCACCAAATGCACGTGATTGCCCATAAGGCACCAGGCGATAACCGTCACACCCTCCTCGCGGCAGCACTCGCGCATCAGTTCCAAAAACTCCCACCGGTCTTCGTCGCCCTCAAAGATGAGCTGCTTGCCCGTGCCGCGGGCACAGACATGGTAAAAGCCGGTAACCGTTCTCCAAACGCGCTGCATGGCGCTCCCTTCGCCGGGATCTGCTTGCCATCCAATACAGCACGATTGAAGCGTGCCATTAAAACATTCACGCAAAACAATACACTCGCGCGGCCAAAGGCAGTAAAGGGGCGGCGAACGGCACCGTTGCAACAGGTCAACCCCTGCAACGCTTACAAAAGCTGACCAAAAGCTTGCCCAAGACGGACCCCCTCTACGGAAGTGCGCGACCACAGAATATAGAGTTAAACCGTTTCAATTGAAAGTTCCGCGCATCTCGCTACGAAAACTGAGCCGTTCGCCGAATATTCCGTGCATTTCGCGGTATTATAGGGACTGCATGTCATGTCCCTTTCGAAGGGTCGCCCGGCAATCGCCAGCCACGACCCCCAGACGGGACGCCAACACGATAGAGAGGAGAGGCATGCAGTACTCACAGGAAGTGGAGAACATGTGCCCCGTTGCCAAGGGTGCATACCACGGCCCCGCACCCATCCCCGAGGAGGGCAAGTGGGTCCAGGCTAAGGAGATTTCCGACATCTCCGGTCTTACGCACGGTGTGGGTTGGTGCGCACCTCAGCAGGGCGCCTGCAAGCTCACGCTGAACGTCAAGGACGGCATCATCGAGGAGGCCCTCGTTGAGACCATCGGCTGCTCGGGCATGACCCACTCTGCCGCCATGGCTTCCGAGATCCTTCCCGGTAAGACCATCCTCGAGGCCCTCAACACCGACCTCGTCTGCGACGCCATCAACGTTGCTATGCGCGAGATCTTCCTGCAGATCGTCTACGGCCGCAGCCAGACCGCGTTCTCCGAGGGCGGCCTGCCCGTGGGCGCCTCCCTCGACGACCTCGGCAAGGGCCTTCGCTCTCAGGTCGGTACCATGTTCGGCACCAAGGCCAAGGGCGCTCGTTACCTCGAGCTCGCTCAGGGCTACGTCACCCGCATGGCTCTCAACGACAAGAACGAGATCATCGCGTTCGAGTTCCTGAACCTCGGCAAGTTCACCGACGCCGTCAAGGCCGGCAAGACCCCCGAGGAGGCCATCGCTGGCGCTATGGGCCACTATGGTCAGTGGGAGAACGCTGCCAAGTACATCGACCCGCGCACCGACGAGGAGACTCACTCCGTCGCCAGCGTGTTCCCGGTTCACGAGTAGAAAGGGAGGGAAATAACTATGACTGTTACGTTCGAAGGTTACGAGCGCCGCGCTGACAAGATCAACAAGTGCCTCGCCGACAACGGCATCGCCTCCCTCGAGGAAGCTCTGCAGATCTGCACCGACAAGGGCTTCAACCCGCGTGAGATCGTCAACAACACCCAGTCCATCGCCTTCCAGAACGCCGAGTGGGCCTACACCCTCGGTTGCGCTCTCGCTGTCAAGCGTGGCGCCAAGTCCGCTTCTGAGGCTGCCGCCATCATCGGCGAGGGCATCCAGGCCTTCACCGTTCCCGGCTCCGTCGCCGAGGACCGCAAGGTCGGTCTGGGCCACGGCAACCTGGGCGCTATGCTGCTCTCCGACGACACCGAGTGCTTCGCCTTCCTGGCCGGTCACGAGTCCTTCGCCGCCGCTGAGGGTGCTATCGGCCTGGCTCTGAACGCCAACAAGGCTCGCAAGGAGCCGCTGCGCGTCATCCTCAACGGTCTCGGCAAGGACGCTGCTCAGATCATCAGCCGCA
>CABSBK010000210.1 GCA_902475865.1 uncultured Collinsella sp. | reverse complement strand
GTATCGTTTACCACCGCGTCACTCCGAATAAAGACACGGAGATGACAACGTGTTCAGGAGGATACATGCGTACTCTAGTTACTCTTGCGTGCACTGAGTGCAAGCGCCGCAACTATACGACCACCAAGAACAAGTCGACCATGCCTGATCGTATGGAGATCAAGAAGTATTGCCCCTGGTGCCGTCACCACACGCTGCACAAAGAGACTCGCTAGTCTCTAGTTACATACGCCAGTAGTTCAATTGGTAGAGCATCGGTCTCCAAAACCGAGTGTTGAGGGTTCGAGTCCTTCCTGGCGTGCCAGTCATTATTCCGTAAGCTCCCATTTGGGGGCTTACGGTTTACTCATGTATAAGCGCATTGCGCGGAGGTAACCCAAATGGCCAACAAGAAGAACAAGAAGAAGGCACAGCAGCAGGCGCCTGCCAACAACGCTGCCGCCAACTCCAAGGTTGAGGCCAAGAAGGCCGTTGCCAAGAAGAGCGAGAAGGCTGCGAAGTCCAAGAAGAACGAGAAGCCCGGCTTCTTCGCCCGCACCAAGAAGTATTTTGCTTCGGTGAAGTCCGAGATGAAGCGTGTCACGTGGCCCGATAAGAAGGAGCTCGTGAACTACTCGGTCGTCGTTTGCGCTTCTCTGGTCGTCGTCGGCGTCGTCATCGCTCTGCTCGATGCTGGCTTTGGCGAGGCTCTTGCTCTGTTCTCCGGATTGAGGGGCTAAACCATGTCTAAGCGTTGGTACGTCGTTCACACTTACTCTGGATACGAGAACCGCGTTAAGTCCGATCTTGAGCATCGCATCGAGACTATGGGCATGCAGGACCGTATCTTTGATATCGAGATTCCTATGGAGCGCGTCACCGAGATTAAAGAGGGTGGCAAGCGCGAGACCAAGGATTCCAAGATTTTCCCGGGTTATGTCCTGGTTCGCATGGAGATGGATGACGATGCGTGGACGTGTGTTCGCAACACGCCCGGCGTCACCGGTTTCCTGGGCGGCAATGGCAAGCCCGCTCCGCTTTCCCGCGACGAGTACAATAAGATGACTCGTCGTCCCGGTAAGGGCGATTCGCCCAAGCGTACGTCGGTTGATATTGAGGTCGGTACGTCCGTCCGCGTCACCGATGGCCCGCTTACCGACTTTGATGGCAAGGTCTCTGAGGTTAACACCGAGGCAGGCAAGCTCAAGGTCACGCTGATGATCTTTGGCCGCGAGACGCCGGTCGAGCTCGACTTTAACCAGGTCGCCGTCATCGCTTAAGTTTTCGTCCGTTCGCGCGAGCGTGCTTCTTCTGTGACTGCTCATCTCAGGAGTGCTTCTAACACGTGCGTGCTTACGATATAGCAAGTACTTCACACTCGTGATTCGAAAGGAATGACCATGGCTGAGAAGAAGGTTACCAACGTCATTAAGCTCCAGATTCCTGCTGGTGCAGCTAACCCCGCTCCTCCCGTCGGCCCCGCCCTGGGCGCTGCTGGCGTGAACATCATGCAGTTCTGCCAGGCCTTTAACGCCGAGACGCAGGACAAGAAGGGCGACATCATCCCCGTTGAGATCACTGTCTACGAGGATAAGTCCTTCTCCTTCATCACCAAGACCCCGCCGGCGGCTCACCTCATCAAGAAGGAGCTGAACCTCAAGTCTGGTTCCGCTAAGCCCCAGGCCGACAAGGTTGGTCAGCTCTCCCAGGAGCAGCTCACCAAGATCGCCGAGATCAAGATGCCGGACCTCAATGCCAACGACATTGACGCCGCCAAGAAGATCATCGCCGGTACCGCCCGTTCCATGGGCGTCACCATCGCTGAGTAGCGATTTCTTTAGGTAACGACGGGTGCTCCAACCGGGGCGCCCGTTAAATGTGTGCAATAGGGCACACGATACGATGTGGGAGGGCTCGCGCCCGTTTAACCACAGGAGGTAATGCACATGGCTAAGCATGGTAAGAGCTATAACGCCGCTGCCGAGAAGATCGACCGCGCCACGCTCTACACCCCCCTTCAGGCTGCCAAGCTCATCAAGGAGCTCGACACCGCCAAGTTCGACGAGACCGTCGAGGCCCACTTCCGTCTGGGCGTCGATACTCGTAAGGCCGACCAGAACATCCGCGGTTCCATCTCCCTGCCCCACGGTACCGGCAAGACCATTCGTGTTGCCGTCTTCGCCGAGGGCGAGAAGGCCCGCGAGGCCGAGGCTGCCGGCGCCGACATCATCGGTTCCGACGAGCTCGTCGCCCAGATCCAGAAGGGCGAGATCAACTTCGACGCCGCTATCGCTACGCCGAACATGATGGCCAAGGTTGGCCGCATCGGTAAGATCCTTGGTCCCCGTGGCCTCATGCCGAACCCTAAGCTCGGCACCGTGACCATGGACGTCGCCAAGATGGTCTCCGAGCTCAAGGCCGGTCGCGTTGAGTATCGCGCCGACCGCTACGGCATCTGCCACGTGCCCCTGGGCAAGAAGTCCTTCTCTGAGCAGCAGCTCGTCGAGAACTACGCTGCCCTGTACACCGAGATCCTGCGCGTCAAGCCCGCTTCTGCTAAGGGCAAGTACGTTAAGTCCATCTCCGTGTCTTCCACCATGGGCCCTGGCATCAAGGTTGATCCCGCTATCCAGCGCGACTTCCTGGCTGAGTAACTTTTAGTTACTGCCTGAGCAAAGCAAGCATTGCTAAAGAAACCCGGTTCTGTCTCGTGCAGGACCGGGTTTCTTGCTATCTCGGGCCAAAGCCACCACAAAGGGGACAGGCACCTTTGTGGTGGTTTTGGCACTTTGGCGTCAATGTTATGGCATCGCAGCGAGCCGGTTCCAAGTGCCCCAGGTCGCCCCGAAAGAGGAGCGACGCGTACTTTGGTACGCGAGCGACGGCTTGAGGGGCGAGATGGGGTGCTTGGGGCCGGCGCAGCGTCAAGCCT
>CABSBK010000209.1 GCA_902475865.1 uncultured Collinsella sp. | reverse complement strand
GACCCCAGCCACGTTTTGAGTGCGATGGGCATTGGTCGCGAGCAGGCATTGGGTGCACTGCGCATTTCCTTCGATGACCGCGTGAATCCGGCCGATCTGGACGACTTTGCCCAGACGCTGCTCTCGATCGTAGGCGCCGCATGATCGTCTCCGAGCTTGAACGTGCGCTGCTGACGCGCTACCCCAAGGCGGACGCCGAGGGCTGGGATCATGTAGGGCTATCTGTGGGTGATCCCAATGCTGAGATCACCGGTGTTGCCTGCGCACTCGACGCGACCGTAGCCAACGTGCACCGCGCTCTCGAGGCCGGCGCCAACGTGCTGCTGACGCATCATCCCATCTATATCAAGGCGCCCGAGGCGTTTTGTCCGGCGGATTCCGCGCGTCCCCAGTGCAGCGCTGCACTGTACGAGGCGGCTCGTTGCGGCGTGAGCATCATCTCGCTTCACACCAACCTGGACCGCTCGCACGAAGCGCGTACTCGCTTGAGTGAATTGCTGGGCGCTGAGCCCATGAGTTCGCTGGAGCATGTGGACGAGCCCGAGCTCACCGGTCTGGGCGCACTCGCGACCCTCCATGACGCCTGCAATCTGCGCGATCTCGCCAACCGTGCCGCCACGGCCTTTGGCAGCGACCCGCGCGTATGGGGCAAAGCCGAGCACCCGTGCCGCACCGTCGCCATTTTGGGCGGCTCCCTCGGCGACTTTGGCAAGCTTGCCATCGCCGCCGGTGCGGATGTTATTGTGACCGGAGAGGCCGGCTACCACGTGGCGCAAGACCTTGCTCTGCGCGGACTGGCGGTGATCTTGCTCGGCCACGACCGCTCTGAAGAGCCGTTCGTTGATATATTGATGAACTCTGCAGTTGACGCCGGGGTCGACCCCCGTCATACGATTAAAATACTGAACCCTTGCCAATGGTGGACTGTGACAAAAGGAGAGAACTTATGAGCGCCGGCGCTACGCTACTCAAGCTGCAACAGATTGATTTGGAGCTCGCCCGCAACAAGAGCGAACTTGCCAATATGCCGGAGCTCAAGGAGCTCGCTTCCAAGCGAAAGACCTATGTTAAGCTCAAGGCCGAGATGACCAAGCTCTACGCCCAGCGAAAGGATCTGGACATTGAGCTCGACGATCTCAACACCACCGAGATTCAGACCAACAACGCCATCGAGGCTGCCAAGAAGCGTCACGTCAACGGCTCTGATTACCGCGAGGTGCAGGACCTGGAGAACGAGCTTGCCACCCTGGCAAAGCGTCTGGACAAGATTGAGCACACCCGCAAGGATGTCGTTGTCGCCCACAAAGAGGCGCTCGACCGCGAGGCCCGCGCGCAGGCCATCATCGCCAAGTTCGAGGAGGGCGTGAAGGCCGATACCAAGGCCGCCCGCGCCAAGGCTGCCGACCTCCAGGCTCAGATTGATGCCGCCACCAAGGAGCGCACCGCGCTTGCCGCCACGCTGCCAACCGATGTGCTCACCGATTACGAGCACCTGCTCAAGCAGTTCCGCGGCCTGGCCGTCGAGACCATCAAGGGCAACATCCCCACGGTCTGCCACACCGCGCTGCAGGCATCGTCCATGAGCGACCTCAACCACGACGGTAGCGAGATTACGCACTGCCCGTACTGTCACCGCCTGCTCGTGCTCCCCAGCAAGGAAGCCTAACGATGACGGCGGCACCCTACAATTCAATGCAACTTGAGGGAAAAACGATCCTGCTGGGCATTACCGGCGGGATCGCCGCCTATAAGTCGTGCAATATCGTGCGCCTGCTGCAAAAGCGCGGCGCGCGCGTGAAGGTCGTTATGAGCGAGCATGCCACCGAGTTTGTGGGGCCGCTTACCTTCCGTGCGCTTACCAACGAGCCGGTCGCGGTGGGCCTGTTCGACGATCCCTCCGACCCCATCCACCATATCTCGTTGGCGCAGGAGCCCGACTTGGTGGTCGTGGCGCCCGCGACGGCCAATATCATCGCTAAGATGGCCAACGGCATCGCCGATGACCTCATCTCCACCACGCTGCTTGCCCCGCCGCGACCCATCGTGATCGCGCCGGCCATGAACAATGGCATGTGGAAGGCGCCGGCAACCCAGGCCAATATGGCCACACTTTGCGAGCGCGGCGTCCACGTGGTGGGACCCGGCAGTGGCTACCTTGCCTGCGGCGACGTGGACACGGGGCGTATGAGCGAGCCCGAGGACATCGTCGAGGCCGTCTGCGAGGTGCTCAACCCCGTGCCTCAGGACCTTGCAGGTAAACGCGTCGTGATTACCGCCGGCCCCACACACGAACCGATCGACCCCGTGCGCTTCATTGGTAACCGGTCGTCGGGCAAGATGGGCATCGCCCTGGCGGGGGAGGCCGCTCGCCGCGGTGCCGCGGTCACGCTTGTGTTGGGGCCGACATCGTTCGATATTCCCAGCGGCGTGGAGTGCGTAAGCATGCCGACCGCCGCAGAGATGCTGCAGGCGGCGCTGAGCGCCTTTCAGACGGCCGATGCGGCCATTTGCGCGGCTGCCGTCGCCGACTACACCCCCGCAGCCCCGGCGGACCACAAGCTCAAAAAGGCAAACGAGCGCTTGGGTCGAATCGAACTGGTCGAGACGGTCGATATCTTGGCCGAGCTCTCGCGTCAGAAGGGGGAGCGGTGCGTGATCGGCTTTGCGGCCGAGACCGATAACGTCGTGGAGTACGCGCAGCGAAAGCTCGCGCGCAAGGGTTGCGATGCCATTATCGCCAACGATGTCTCGCGCGCCGATTCGGGCTTTGGAACCGATACCAACAAGGCTTGGATCGTGAGCACAGCGGGTACGCAAGAACTTCCCGTACTAACAAAACCCCAGCTCGCAGATACAATTTTGGACTTGCTTCAAAATATTTAAAAAAGTTCTTGCACAAGGGCAAAGTTTCGGGTTAATATACACCCTGT
>CABSBK010000208.1 GCA_902475865.1 uncultured Collinsella sp. | reverse complement strand
CGTATCGAGGCCATGGAGTATTTCGTTGAGCACGATGACGGGCGCGGTTCCGATGATCTGTCGTGGGCCGATATCGTGCTGCTGGGTGTATCGCGCACGTCCAAGACGCCGCTGTCGATGTATTTGGCCTATCAGGGCTACAAGGTTGCCAATGTTCCGTTGGCACATGGCATGGAGCCGCCGAAGTCTATTTACGAGATTGACCCGATGCGGTTGTTTGGCCTGATTTCGACCGTTGACGTCATCTCTGAGATTCGCGATAGCCGCTTGGGCGATGATTACGCGCGCGCCGTCGCCGGCTCCTATGCCGAGCCTGAGAGTGTGCGCAGCGAGCTCGAGGAAGCCCGTGCCCTCATGAAGCGTCTGGGCTGCTTTGTGGTGCGTACCGATGGCAAAGCGATTGAGGAGAGCGCCTCCGAGATCATCGGTCATTTGATGGAAATCCAAGAAGCCCGTGCCCGCCGCGCCGCCCGCCGAGGTCAGCAAAGCTAACTCATTGGGGTAGCTAAAAATTCACCGTCCTTAAAATACTATCTAAAAATAATGCACGATATTGGTAAAGCGATTTAGCAAAGAACTTGCATTTGACCTGCAATTTTCTTGCAGTGGTATCTTCATAAGGTAACCACGTTTACCTACCGTTTACCGCCGCATTTATCACGTTTACCAAACCCCTCGCCCTCTACGCAAGCCCGCTCAACGTCCGCCGTATAGTTCCCTCACGGCCCGCATCCGGCGGGTCGATTCGTCACCACGGTCGTGCGCGAGAGCGCATGAAAGGGGAAGTATCGTGAGCGATTGCAAGAGGGTTTACCGTTTTGGAACCGACGCCCAGGGCACCTGTGTCACTGAGGGCGACAAGTCCATGAACTTTGTGCTTGGCGGCAAGGGCGCAAACCTTGCCGAGATGAGCCGCATCGGCCTGCCGGTTCCCGGTGGCTTTACCATTACCTGCCAGACCTGTGTCGAGTACTCCGGTGCCGGCAACGTCTGGCCCGAAGGCGCACTTGATGAGATCGTTGCCGCCGAGGCCGACCTCGAGGCCCGCTGCGGCAAGAAGCTCGGCGACGCCTCCGATCCGCTGCTCGTGTCGGTTCGCTCGGGCGCTCCGTTCTCCATGCCCGGCATGATGGACACGGTTCTCAACTTGGGCCTCAACGACGATTCCGTCCAGGGTCTCATCGCCCAGACGCAAAACCCGCGTTTTGCCTGGGATAGCTACCGCCGCTTTATCCAGATGTTCTCCAACGTCGTTATGGGTGTTGATGCCGACCTGTTCGAGAACGCCCTGACTCAGGCCCGCCTGGTCGCCGGCGTTCGTGTCGATTCCGAGCTTTCGGCCGAAGACCTGCAGGAGCTCGTCGAGACCTTTAAGAGCATCTTCTCCGACAACGTCGAGGCCGCCCTGTATCCCGAGCTCGACGTTGCCGACGGCAAGCCCGTCTTCCCGCATAATCCGGAGCTCCAGCTGCGCCTTGCCATCCAGGCCGTCTTTGGCAGCTGGATGAACGAGCGCGCCTGCATCTACCGCAAGCAGCATGGCATTTCCGACGAGCTCGGCACCGCCGTCAACGTGCAGGCCATGGCCTTTGGCAATAAGGGCGAGACCTCTGCGACCGG
The DNA here is from genome assembly GCA_902475865.1 of uncultured Collinsella sp. GTDB lineage: Bacteria > Actinomycetota > Coriobacteriia > Coriobacteriales > Coriobacteriaceae > Collinsella. Next base: position 1,354 of record CABSBK010000208.1, on the reverse strand, counting down.
CGTCGCTTTTACGCGCAACCCGGCCGACGGCACCAAGGAGTTCTATGGTGACTTTTTGGTTAATGCCCAGGGCGAGGATGTCGTCGCCGGCATCCGCAACACCGAGCCCATCGCCGACCTCAAGAACACTCCGGGCCTCGAGTCTGCAGGTGAGGAACTCGAGCGCGTGTTCCTGACACTCGAGGATCATTACCGCGATATGTGCGATATTGAGTTCACCATCGAGCAAGGCAAGCTCTGGATGCTCCAGACCCGCGTGGGCAAGCGCACTGCTACCGCCGCCCTGCGCATCGCCATCGACATGGTCGAGGAGGGTCTGATCACCCGCGAGGAGGCCGTGAGCCGTATCGATCCCGCGCAGCTCGACCAGCTCCTGCATCCGCAGTTTGATGCCTCCAAGAAGTACGAGGCTCTGGCCAGCGGTCTTAACGCCAGCCCTGGTGCCGCCGTGGGCGAAGTCGTGTTCTCGAGCGATGATGCCGTCGCGCGCGCCAACGAGGGCCACAAGGTCATTTTGGTTCGCTGGGAGACCAACCCCGATGACCTGAAGGGCATGGTCGCCGCCGAGGGTATCCTGACCAGCCACGGTGGCAAGACGAGCCATGCCGCCGTTATCGCTCGCGGTATGGGTACGCCCTGCGTCTGCGGCGTTGAGCGCTTCCACATCGACGCCGCCGAGAAGGTTGTGCGCATCGAGGGTAGCGATCGTGTGCTGTACGAAGGCGATGTCATCTCCATCGACGGCACCCAGGGCATCGTCGTCGATGGCGCTGTCGATTTGGTCTCCGCCGAGCTCACCGGCGACCTGGACACCATCCTGTCCTGGGCCGACGAGATCCGTCTGGACGAGACCTGTGGCCACGCCAACCATGTGCGCGTCAACGCCGACAATCCCGAGGATGCCGAGCTCGCCCTCGAGTTTGGTGCCGAGGCTATTGGCCTGTGCCGTACCGAGCACATGTTCCTGGGCGATCGCAAGAACATTATCCAGAGCTTCATCCTGTCCGACGACGAGGCTGTGAAGCAGCAGGCCCTGGCCGATCTGCTCAAGGTTCAGACTGAGGACTTCTTGGCGATGTTCAAGACCATGTCCGGTCGCGATGTGGTCGTTCGCCTGCTCGATCCGCCGCTTCATGAGTTCCTGGATAATCCTCGCGAGCTCGAGGTCGCCATCACCAAGAAGGAAGCCGCCGGCGCCAGCGAGGAAGAGCTTGCCGCCCTGCGTGCCCGCCTGCGCCGTATCGACGGCATGGTCGAGTCCAACCCGATGCTCGGCCTGCGCGGTGTGCGCCTGTCAGTCGTCTTTGGTGACCTGCCGCTCATGCAGGTCCGTGCCGTGGCAACGGCTGCCGCT
>CABSBK010000207.1 GCA_902475865.1 uncultured Collinsella sp. | reverse complement strand
GTTGATGGTTATAACGTCTGAAACAAACTCGAAACGAAAGGCTCGCTTTTATGCAAACTTACGAATCGGACGCCAATATCGGAAACATTAAAATTCTCGCCGTCGATATGGACAAGACGTTACTAACCGACGAGCGCGTGTTACCACAGGGTCTTGATGAGCGCCTGGACAAGCTCGCCGACGCCGGCATCGTATTCTGCCCCGCCAGCGGACGTCCCGCCCCCAAGCTCGAGGAGATGTTCGAGAGCATCAAAAACCGCCTTGCCTTTTGTCCCGACAACGGCGCATGTGTAATCTATCGTGGCAGTTATATCTATAAGAGCATTATCGACGTGGAGCTGTACCAGCAGGTCTTGAGCCGCGCCTCGGAGGATCCTCGCGCTGTCCCCGTCCTGTGCTGCTTCGACGAGTTCTACGTGCTTGCCCGTGACCATCAATACCACGACGAGCTCAGCGTCTACTACAACACGATCAACTACGTCGACACCTTTGAGGGCCTTGACATCGAATCCAACAAGATTTCGATCTTCTTCCCCGCCTACGACGCCGAGCCCGCATTCCGCGAGGACTACAGCCCGGCATTCTCGGACCGACTCTATGTCACGAATGCTGGCCGCGAGTGGATCGACTTTATGAACCTGGGCGTCGACAAGGGCGCCGGCGTCGCGCACCTGTGCGAGCACCTGGACATCGATATTGCCGACGCCGCCGCCGTGGGCGATACTTACAACGACATCCCCATGCTCGAGCGCGTCGGGCACAGTTTTATCGTGGACAATGCCGAGGAGCACATGAACGCGCACGCCAAGTGGCGCATTCCGAGCAACAACGACGGGGGCGTACTGACGCTCATCGACGCCATCTTGGCGGCTCGTTAACGTTGCTCGTCGGACCTGACCGGGCGAGGCGGGTAAGTTTTTCGTTCGGTCAGGTCCTGGGCTCGCTCGGAAAGCACATTAAGTGCTTTCCGGCTCGTGCGGAATCTACGAAACACTTACCCGCCTCGCCCGGCCAGGTCCTAGGGTGACTTGCTTGCCGCCTGGATGGCGTCTTAGCATCTAGATACTTGGCTGATTTTTGGAATGAAGGGGGCTCCTTGTTGGCAAGGAGCCCCCTTCTGGTTTTGGTTACTTTTGGGCTGTTGGTGCGTCTTTATTTGGCGTCGGCCCAGGTTATGCCGGTGCTGGCTTCGGCGATCAACGGTACGCGGAGGTCTACTACGTGCTCCATGACGTCGCGGACCATAGCTGTGAGGCGCTCGACTTCGTCGATGGGGCACTCAAAGTCCAGTTCGTCGTGTACCTGCAGGATCATGTGGGCGGCAAAGCCCTCTTCTTCCAGACGGCGACTTACGCGGGCCATCGCGATCTTGATGATGTCGGCGGCGGTGCCCTGCATGGGGTGGTTCATGGCCGTGCGCTCGCCAAAGCCGCGGAGTTGCGGATTTTTTGCCTTGAGCTCCGGAATGTGGCGACGACGGCCGTACATGGTCTCGGCGTAACCTGTCTGCTTGGCACGCGCCACCACGTTGTCGAGGAACGTGCGCACGCCCGGGTAGGCCTCGTAGTAGCGGTCGATCATGTCGCGCGCCTCGGCCATCGAGATATGCAGCGACTGCGACAGGCCGTAGGCCTGCTGACCATACACAATGCCAAAGTTCACGGCCTTGGCGCGACTGCGCAAGTCGGGCGTTACCTCGGACACCGGCACGCCAAACACGCGCGCCGCCGTCTCGGCATGGAAGTCCTCGCCCTCGTTAAAGGCGCGCACCAGGTGCTCGTCACCCGAGAGATGCGCCAGCAGACGCAGCTCGATCTGCGAGTAGTCCACCGCCAAAAAGACACTTCCCTCGCCTGCCGAAAACGCCGTCTTGACGGTACGGCCCAGCTCCGAGCGCGTCGGGATGTTCTGCAGGTTCGGGTCGCTCGAGGACAGGCGTCCCGTTGCCGTGATGGTCTGGTTGTACGTGGTGTGCACGCGACCGTCACCGCGGCGCAGCGGGCCCAGCGTGTCCAGATAGGTGGACTTGATCTTGGACTTCTCACGCCAGTCCAAGATCAGACGCACGATTTCGTGGTCACGGGCAAGATCGCTCAGCACCTTGGCGTTGGTCGAATAGTAGCCGCGCTTGGTCTTTTTGAGGCCCTTGGTCGGAAGCCCCATAACGTCAAACAGCACGTGCGAGAGCTGCATGGGGCTGCCGATGTTAAAGGTCTCGTCCCCTGCCAGGTCGCGGATGCTGCGCTCGACCTCGGCAATCTGGGTAGCAAGCCCCTCGGACAGACTATGCAGACGGTCGGGGTCCACAAGCATGCCCGCGCGCTCCATCTTGGCAAGCACCGGCACGAGCGGCATCTCAATGCCATCGAACACGTTGGCGGCGTTCTCACGGGCCATGCGGTCGCGCAACGGTGCGACCAGCGCCAGCGTCAGAGCCGCAGTACGGGCGGCGGGCGCAGGAGCGTCCTCGCCGGCACCCTCTGCACCGCGCGCCGCGGGCAGCGCCATCTGCAGATAGGTATCGGCCAGATACGCCTCGTCAAACTCAGAGCGGTCGGAATCCAACAGGTAGGCGGCGACCACGGTGTCGAAGATGCGCGTGGAATCGACTGCCAGCGGATCCATGAGCTCGGGCTCGGAAGAATCGATGGGCGAAAGCTCATGCAGCAGCGCCTTCGTATCCGGGCTCGCCACGCGGCCCTCCATAAACAGGCGCGCAAGCACGCCGGCAATCACGCCGTGGGCGAAGTTGAAGCCATCGACTACGGCAGTGGTACCGCCGTCGCCCTCCTCAAGCGCAAGCAGCCCCCCGGACGTCGCCAGCCACAGCGTGCGTGTCAAGCCAAAAAGCGCGCCCTCTTCCTTGTCATCGTCCACCACAGCGGCAATCCACTCGCCCGCATCAATCGCACGAGCGATCTCGGCGACAGCGGCAGCGAGTGCCTCGGCATCGCCGGCGGCAGCGCGCGAAACCGGGGGCATCTCGAA
>CABSBK010000206.1 GCA_902475865.1 uncultured Collinsella sp. | reverse complement strand
CTTTTTGTGCATGGGAGACAGATTACTTTGTCCCAGAAGTTAAGATGTGGCGTTTCCGCAGATAAAACCGACCAAAATAAACCTGTCCCTTTTTGGTAGGTGGAGAATGGGGTAAAGTAAGTGGTGGTTAACTAGAGGAGGCTTGCTATGGCACCTATCGATATTGTTGTACTGGCTGTTATCGGCGTTGCGTTTGTCGCCGTGTGCGTGCGCATCTACCGCAAGGGCACCTGCGCCGACTGCGCTCAGGGTGGCGTTTGCACGGGGCATTGCTCCAACAAAAAGACGTGCGCTGCACTTAAGGGCGTAGACAAAATCGCCGAAGACTTGGGTCGCGGTATTCATTAGCCGACCGGCGTTTGAGCATGTTTGACTGCGGATGCGGCAGTTGCTGATACGATAGGTGTGTTAGCAACTGCCGCCGAGCGGCTCAAACGAAAGGAACCCTGCATGGAGTCCTCCGCCTATCCAATGCTCTTTAGCCCGATCAAGGTCGGTACGACCGAGGTCAAGAACCGCGTCTTTATGCCGCCGGTGTCCACGAACCTGGCCGATCATGGCTATGTGACCGACGACTTGGTCGATCATTACCGTGCCCGTGCCAAGGGCGGCGTTGGCCTGATCATCACCGAGGTCGTGACGGTTGAGCCCACCTATACCTATCTGCCGGGTGACATGTGCTGCTACGACGACACGTTTATCCCCGGTTGGGAAAAGCTCGCCGCGGCCGTGCACGAGTACGGCTGCAAGATCATGCCGCAGCTCTTCCACCCCGCCTACATGGCCTTTAACATTCCGGGCACGCCGCGCCTGATCGCTCCGTCCTTTGTGGGGCCGTCCTATGCCCGCGAGGCACCGCGTCCTATCACGGTCGACGAGATCCACGAGCTCACGCATCAGTTTGGCGACGCTGCTGTGCGTATGCAGAAGGCCGGCGTCGATGGCGTCGAGGTCCATGCGGCGCACGCCCACGGTATGCTCGGCGGCTTTTTGACTCCGCTCTACAACAAGCGCACCGACGAGTACGGCGGCTCGCTCGACGCCCGCATGCGCTTCTTGCTCGAGGTCATCGCCGAGATTCGCGAGCGCTGCGGCAAGGACTTTATCATCGACGTCCGCATCTCGGGCGATGAGTACACCGATGGCGGCCTGACCCTCAACGACATGATCTACGTCTCGCGTCGCCTGGAGAAGGCCGGCGTCGACATGATTCACGTGTCGGGCGGCACCACCATCAAGCGCGGCTCCGCGATTCCCGCCGCCGGTACGCAGCAGGCCTCGCACGCCGCTTGCTCGCGTGAGATTAAGAAGCACGTGAACATTCCCGTTGCCACGGTCGGCCGCATTAACGAGGCTTGGATCGCCGAGGAGCTGATCGAGGACGGCGCTGCCGACATCTGCATGATGGGCCGCGCCAATCTGTGCGATGCCGAGTTCTGCAATAAGGCCGCTGCCGGCAACGCCGACGACATCCGCCCCTGCATCGGCTGCCTGCGCTGCCTGAACGGCATTATGTTCGGCAAGCGCATCTCCTGCACCGTCAACCCGGACGTGGAGCGCGACGAGGCTGGCTACGAGCCTGCCGCCGAGGCCAAGAACGTGCTTGTTGTGGGCGCTGGTCCTGCGGGCATGGAGGCGGCGTTCATTGCCGCCAAGCGCGGCCACAACGTGGTGCTCGTGGATAAGCAGGACGAACCGGGCGGCGAGATGCGCATCGCGGCCGTTCCGCCGGCCAAGCAGGAACTCACCCGCGTGATCAAGTACCAGTATCGCCGTCTTGCTGAGGCGGGCGTGAAGTGCGTCTTTGGTATCGAGCTTTCGGCCGAGGACATTCAGCGTGACTACGCGGGCTACGAGGTCGTCCTGGCTTATGGCGCCGAGCCCATCGCTCCGGCCTTCATGCAGGGCTTTAAGCAGGTTATGACGGCTGACGACCTGCTGGGTGGCAAGGCTTTCCCGGGCAAGAAGATCGTCATCGTGGGCGGCGGCACCGTCGGTTGCGAGACGGCCGATTACTTGGCCCCGCTGGTCAACGACCTGTCGCCGGCCAACCGCGATGTTACCGTCATCGAGATGACCAAGACGCTCGCCGCCAACGAGGGCGGTGCCGGTCGCGCGGTGCTCATCACGCGCATGCTCTCCAAGGGTGTCCACGTGCTGACCGAGGCCAAGGTGACCGAGATTACCGAGGGCACTATCAGCTACGAGAAGGATAGCGAGGTCCACACCATCGCCGATGCCGATACGCTGGTGCTGGCGATGGGCTATCGTCCCAACACCAAGTTGGCCGATGACCTTGCCGCTGCCGGCGTTACCACCCACGTGCTGGGTGACGCCAACAAGTGCGGCAACATCCGCGACGCCATCGGCGATGGCTACAAGGTTGCCTGCGAGCTCTAGTCAGCCCCTTGGTGCATGAGGAGGGGCGTTTCCGCGCCATCCGATAGCAAAACAGCGGTGGTGTCCTGGGTTTCGGGATGCCGCCGCTTGCTCTTGTGATCCTGGCGACGCGAGCGTGCCCTATCTCACCGCAACTGAGGGGATGGGGGATGAGATAGTATTACGTGGTGACATTCGACACACCGTGGGCTTCATCCGAGGGCTTTATGGAACAGCACCAGCATTATCAGAGCCTGCAAGACCAGGCATACAACGCATTGCGCTCCAAGATCATCTATGCCGAGCTCAAGCCCGGCACGCGCCTTTCGGCGATTGGTCTGGAAAAGGAGACGGGAATCGGGCGCACGCCCATTCGCGAGTCCTTTGTGCGCCTGCGTGAGCAGGAGCTGGTGGAAACGCGTCCAAAAAGCGGCACCTACGTCTCTAAGATCAGCATGGAGCGCGCCGAGAACGCCTGTTTCTTGCGCGAGAAACTCGAAAGAAGCGTGCTTATTAAATGCTGTTCGGCCGCCTCGCCTGAGCAAAAGCATCGGCTCGAGCAGATTCTTGCCGAGTCTGAGTCACTCGACCATGGCGAAACGCGTCGCTTTTTC
>CABSBK010000205.1 GCA_902475865.1 uncultured Collinsella sp. | reverse complement strand
GACATGCAAATCCATCCCCTCACACGCGATCCGCGCGGCACCGTGATTGGTTCTTTGCCCAAAACCTCGCCCAGCATCACCGATGTGGGCGCCGACGCATCGCGCGAGCATCTTCGCATTTGGCTTGAGGGTGAGCACTGGTACGCCCAGGGCCTTGGATCGACCAACGGCACGGTGCTCGAATCGGGTGCAGGCGACGGCGATACCGTAATCGAGCCGCCCCGCGACCAACGAGAGCCCGGCAAAGTCTATCCCCCCGTGGAAATCGCTAACAGTGACAGACTTCATTTGGGTCTCTATACAACGTTTCTCGTTATTGTGGACTAGTGCGTAGAGACGTGGGAAACAGGTGTCACTCGTCTTATATCATTTACGTTGCGCGCTGCACTATAAATAGCAATACGAGTCAGCTTATCGGCGAACACGTCTATCATGGGCTTTAATCGATAATCGCGTTCTCGGCGTGAGCACGCGGCCCCACCAAATGAAGGAACGTCTTGGATACCACCAACACCGCCCCTGGCGACAAACTCATCCGTCTCGACACGTTCGACACCGCCGTGGCGGTCGACCCCAGCGCCGAGGACGACGCCAAGCGACGGTTTATGACGCTTATTCTTCAGACGGCATACCGCGACGGCGGCAATATCGGACACGTGCTTCGCGCGACCAACACAAGCGGCGAGGTCTTTGCCGTCAAGCTGCTCAAGGACAACGCCATCCTTTCCGGCCAAGCCCCCGATCGCTCCGCCGAGCAAGCGGCTGCGCACCTGGCCAATACCGCTGCGCTGTTCGAGGAGTACCGTCATCTGTGCACTGTCTCGCACCTGCGCGGATTTCCGCGCGTCTATGGCTATGGATCGTGCGAGGACGACCCGCTCATCCTCATGGAGTGGGTCGAGGGCACCTCGCTCAAGCAGGCGCTGCCCTTGCTTCCGCACGATGTCTCGGGCGGGCTAACCACCCAGATGGTGGCCGCCGTTGGAAACGCCGTGCTTCGCGCACTCCTGATGACCCAGGGACTCGATAATCCGGTCGTCCATCGCGATCTGTCGCCCGTCAATATCATGTTCCGTACCACCAGTCGAACGCTCGAGCAGCAGATCGTCGATTGCTCCTTTGACCCCTGCCTCATCGACATGGGCTCCGCGACCATGGCTCTCGGCAACGACACGATCACCCGGCGCGCCGACATCTGGCGCTTTGCCACGCCCGCATACGCCGCGCCCGAGATGCTCACGCAGGATATCGAAGGCATCGCGGCCCTTCGCCGCTCGCCCGCAATCGACGTCTACGCGCTTTCGAGCATTCTGTACCAGCTCTACAGCGGTCGCAAGCCGTTCGACGTGGAGTCGACGGGCGCCGCGGCAACCGGCTCGTTCTACCTCATAAAGACCAAGACCAAGCCGGCACCGCTCGAGCCGCGCTGCGAGGGCGATGAAGCGCTTGTCCAAATCATCATGAAGGGTCTCTCAGTCGAGCAGTGCGATCGCCCTACCGAGCAGCAGATGCTCGAGGTGCTCTCGGCATACCTCACCGATGCCGAATCCGAGGGCCGCGAAGGCGCAGGAGACGAAGCCGCGATTGATATCGATTCTGGCACGCACCTTAAGGTCGACGTCGCCGGCGAGCGCGCGCGAGAGATCCTGGAGCAGGCCCGGCACGATGCCATGACCCGCCGCCGCTTTATTATCGGTGGCGTTGTCGCGGCCGTTGCGGGACTCGGCGTTATCGGGGCGGCAACCCATGGCTTTGGCATCCCCGACTACCTGGACGGCATCCGCGGTTCGCTTGACGACTACACCTGGGATCAGCTGCAGGAGATTTCGCTCAAGATTAAGGCCGCCGAGACCCGTAGCGAGGCACGCGAGATTGCCAAGCGCTATCATCTGCTCGATGCCGATGGGCACATCCCCTATCCGTGCACCAAGCGCGTCACGCTCACCAACGGACTGCACGTCGGCGCGCAGCTTGTGGGTATCCGCCACGATGAACTTCTGGACGGGACGGGCAAGGCAGGGTTAACGTTTATGTTCGACGCGGGTATTGCCGAGCGCGATGCTGCGGCTGAACCGCCGAGCGCCGGCTGGGCAGATTGCGAGCTGCGGGAATGGCTCGACGGCGACGGCCTTAAGCTGCTGCCCAACGAGTTGCGCGCACTCATTAAATCTGTCAAAAAGATCTCGAATAACGTTGGCGCTGCCAGAAGCGCATCGTGTCTGAGCGAGCTGCCCGCAACTCTTTGGCTGCCCGCCATGGTCGAGCTGTGCGGAGTGCAGCCGCCCGAGTCGTTTACCGAGGGCTTTCACTACCTGGCCGACATCTATAACGGCGAGGGCAAGGAGTATCAGCTCTTCCGTGAGCTCAAGGTAAGTCCGTATACCACGAACGAGACGTTGGTTCGCCAGTGGAAGGGCAAGGACACCTGTTGGTGGGAACGAACGGCGAGCCCCGACACATCGGAGAGCGAAGGCACACTCTATATGAATCGCGTGGGACGCGACGGCGACGTCTTTACGTACGCAACGCCTGCGGAAAAGCCAAACAAGCGAACCTGCGTGATTCCTGGATTCTGCATCTAAGCAGCGGGCGTCTTGCCGTGACGGGACCCCACCCCGGCAATTGTCTTGATCTGTAACACTAGCTCGGCAGATACGGGTCTAGATGTTACAGATCGAGACAAACCCCAACCCCGCGAGACAACATCTCAATCTGTAACAGTAAGGGGTTAAAAACCTCTCTAGATGTTACAGATCAAGACATTTGGGTTGACCGAAGACGGTCTGTCTCGATCTGTAACAGTTAGAGGTTATATTTTCCGCCAGATGTTACAGATTGAGACATTGAGTTTGCTGCCAACTATTTGTCTTGATCTGTAACAAATACTCGGTAAAACGGGGTCCAGTTGTTACAGATCGAGACGTTAGTTTTCGGCTGAAATGTTTGTCTAAATCTGTAACAGCTATGGTTCAAAAACCGGTCCAGATGTTACAGATTGAGATGAATTGT
>CABSBK010000204.1 GCA_902475865.1 uncultured Collinsella sp. | reverse complement strand
GGCCTGGCCCGCGGTCTGTGCGACAAGCTCAAGGAAATCATTCCGCGTCAGCTGTTCGAGGTGCCTATTCAGGGCGCCATCGGCAACAAGATCATTGCCCGCTCGACCGTCAAGGCGCGCCGCAAGGACGTTTTGGCCAAGTGCTACGGCGGCGATATCTCCCGTAAGCGTAAGTTGCTTGAGAAGCAGAAAGAGGGCAAGAAGCGCATGAAGGCCATCGGTTCGGTCGAGGTTCCGCAGGAGGCCTTTATGGCGATCCTCAAGGTGGACGAGTAGGTCCCATGGCGCTTTCTGAATACAGTACGCGGCTGCTGGGTGCTTATACCGAGCAGCCGTTCCTTATGGCCCCCATGGCCGGCGTGACCGATCCCGCCTATCGCATCATGTGCCGCCGCCGCGGTGCCCATCTTGCCTATAGCGAGATGGTGAGCGTGGCGGGCCTTGCCTATGCCAGCAATAAGACGTGGCGCCTGGTGCTGCCGGCCGACGAAGAGCAGCAGATTTGCGTGCAGCTCTTTGGCTCCAAACCCGATCAGTTTGCGAGCGCCGTCGCTGCCGTCGAGGAGCGCGTTGGCGATCGCCTGACGCTGATCGATATCAACATGGCCTGCCCGGCTCGCAAGGTCGTCACCAAGGGCGAGGGCTCGGCGCTTATGCGCACGCCCGAGCTGGCCGAGCAGATCGTCGAGGCGGCGGTGGGCGCGGCGCACGTGCCCGTGACCGTTAAGATTCGCAAAGGCTTTTATGCCGAGGATCGCAATGCCGCGACATTTGCCCAGATGCTCGAGGGGGCAGGGGCGGCTGCGGTGGCGGTACATGGTCGCTGTGCCACGCAGCTCTATACGGGCCAGGCCGATTGGTCGGTCGTCGATGAGGTGGCCGACGCCGTCGAGATTCCCGTTATCGGTTCGGGCGATGTGTTCTCGGCAGAGGATGCCGCGGAGCATCTGCAAAGCTCGGGTGCCAGCGCGGTGTTTATCGCGCGTGGCATCTACGGCAATCCGTGGGTGTTCGGTGATGCTCGAGCCCTTGCACTTGATCGCACGCCGGTACCGGTGCGTAGCTCGGTTGAGCGCCTGGATGCCCTGCGCGAGCACCTGACGCTCACACACGAGCTGTTGCCGCTCATGTCACGAGCCCGTACGTATGCAAGCTGGTATCTAAAGGGCATGCCCCATGCCGCCGCCTGGCGCGCCCAAGTGGTGCGCTGCTCCACATACGAGGAGTTCATGGCATTGGTCGATGATATCGAGCGCGATGTGGTGGCCTGCGAGGCCGCGCTTGCCGCCGGCGAGTCGGTGCCCGCTCATCCGCTGGAGGCCTAACGGTGGCCGTTACCGCGCTGTACGTGCACGTGCCGTTTTGCGCCCAAAAGTGCCGGTACTGCGACTTTGACTCGCGCAGTTTTGCTCCGTGCGACCTGAGCGCTGCGCTCGATGCCTATTTTGAGCAGTTGTATGCGCGTCTCGATGCCTTTGGAGACGCCGGGGCGCTTGCGCAGATCTGCACCGTCTATGTTGGCGGCGGCACGCCGTCGCTGGCGGGGGAGCGTCTGGTAGAACTTGCCCGACGTATCTCTGCGTGGTGCAAGCCCGTTGAGTTTACCTGCGAGGCCAATCCCGAGTCGCTGACCGCAGAGCTTGCCGCTGCGCTTGCCAAGGTTGGTGTCACACGCGTCTCTCTGGGCGTGCAAACGCTCGATAACGCCGAACTTACCGCCATCGGCCGCATTCACGATGCCGATCGGGCGCTCGCTGCCATCACGACGGTTAAGGACGCCGGGCTCGATGTGTCCTGCGACATCATGTGTGGCCTTCCCGGGCAGACCGCCGTAAGTTGGCAGCGCACGCTCGATGGCGTGTTGGCGGCGGCGCCGCATCATGTGTCGGTGTACCCGCTCACGCTCGAGGAGGGCACGCCGCTCTACCGCATGGCGTGTCACGACGAGTCGCTCGAGCCCGACGAGGATTTTCAGGCTGCGTGCATGGATACGGCGCGCGAGTGTCTGGGTGCTGCCGGCTATCACCCGTATGAGGTGGCAAGCTACGCGCTCGAGGGCCATGAGTGCGCCCACAACATTGCCTATTGGACCGGACAGGACTATCTGGGCTTGGGTCGCTCTGCCGCCGGTATGCTCGACGCCGAGGATTTCGATCGCTTGGCCGGGCTGTTTCCCGACGTGCCCGCTCGCGGCGATGCATATCGCGTGCGCTTGGTGCAACGCGACGATGCCGCGATGACCTTTGATGCCGAGTATCTGTCGCGGCGCGAGGCGGCAGCCGAGGATTTGATGCTTGCCTGCCGCATGACGCGTGGCATTGGGCCCGATCTGTTGGTTCGCTCGGCATGCGTGATCGCTGCAGACGAGCTGGCGACGGCCTGTGACCGTGCGCTCGAGTTAGGCCTTGCCACTTGGGTGTCCGATGATATCGAGGGACATGCGGGGCACGTCACCTCGAGAGACGTTATCGCGGGTCGCGTCCGTGCCCGTTTAGCGCCCACCCACTTGGGCTGGCTCGATGGAAATGTGCTGTTCGAGCTGTTTTGGGGTCTAGCCTAGGCCGCTCGGGTAGAATTACCGCAATATATACGCTGCTGTGAGCAGGAGGTTGCCGCGCATGGCGACGATGAACGAAAAAGATTATTACGAGATTTTGGGTGTCTCCAAGGACGCCAGCTCGCGTGATATACAGAAGGCCTTCCAGCAAAAGGCCCGCAAGCTCCATCCGGACGTCAACAAAGAACCGGATGCCGAGGAAAAGTTTAAAGAGGTTTCCGAGGCCTATGCCGTGCTTTCGGACGAGCAGAAGCGTGCGCGCTACGACGCCATGCGTTCGGGCAACCCCTTCGCTGGCGCTCCTACGGCTTCGCCCTATGGCGGCGGCTACGCCGGCAGCGCAGGCTATGGTAATCCCTTTGAGGGCGGCTTTCCCTTTGGTGGCGCTTGGGGACAGCAGCGTCGTGGGCAGGCTGCGTACAATCCCGAGAACGGCGCCAACGGGGTCGTCGATATCAAACT
>CABSBK010000203.1 GCA_902475865.1 uncultured Collinsella sp. | reverse complement strand
CTATGCCGGTTTACTACGATGAATCGCTCAACCGCGACCACTCCGAAACTTGTTGAACTAAAACCGCAGGTAGATGCCATGCACTTTTTTGCGAAAAGCCGGCGTGGTTGGAATTTCTCATTTCATCGTAGTAAACCGGCATAGTTTCGTATTTCCAGCAGTTCCAAATTCGTCAATACGTCGGCGTTTGTGCAAAAAGCCCGACCTCCGCATGGAGATCGGGCTTATAGGGCTCAGCAAAGCCGAACCTAAACGGTCAAATGACCCGTAGCTTACATCTGCTCGGGCGCGGAAACGCCAACAAGGGTGAGCACCAGAGCGAGCGTCACGCGGACGGCGTCGCAAGCGGCCAGACGGGCGCGCGAAAGCTCGGGGTCGACGGGACGGCCTTCACTCGGCAGAACCTGGCAGGCAGCGTAGAAGCTGTGGAAGTCGCCGGCGAGTTCCTCAGCAAAGTGCGTCAGACGGAACGGGGCGCGGTCGCGAGCGCAGCTGGCAATCAGGTCGGTGAGCTCGTTGAGCTTGCGCGAAAGGGCAAGCTCGGTCGGGTCGGTCAGTAGCGAGTAATCGACGTTCTCACCGATGGCCTTGGCGGCGACGGCTTTCATGCCCATCTCGTCAGCCTGCTCGGGCGTAACGTCGGCGGCACGGCGCAGGATGGAGCACACGCGGGCGTGAGCGTACTGCACATAGTACACCGGGTTGGAGTTGTCGCGCTTCTTGACGGCCTCGATATCGAAGTCGACCATCTGGTTGGAGCTCTTGGAGATGAGCGTGTAGCGAGCGGCATCGGAGCCGACCTCGTCGACGAGCTCCTGCAGGGTCACCATGGTGCCCTTGCGCTTGGACATACGGACGGGCTTGCCGTTACGCAGCAGGTTGACGAGCTGGCCCAGCAGAACCTCAAACTTGCCGGGATAGCCAAGAGCGTCGCAGACGCAGCGGACGCGCTCGATGTAGCCGTGGTGGTCGGCGCCCCAGATGTCGATGACGTGGTCGACGCGCTGGAACTTATCCCAGTGATAGGCAACGTCGGAGGCGAAGTAGGTGTACTCGCCGTCGGACTTGATCAGGACGCGGTCCTTGTCATCGCCCAGGTCGGTGGAGCGGAACCACAGGGCGCCGTCCTTGGTGTAGAGGTAGCCCATCTTGTCGAGCTTCTCAAAAGCGCGGTCGACGGCAGAGGTGCCGGCGGTCTCGCCCTCGGTGTCCTTCACGTACAGCGAACGCTCGGAGTACCAACGATCGAAGTCGCAATTGACGGCGCGGCAGAGGTCGCGCATGTTGTCGACCATCTTTACGTAGCCGCGCTCGCGGAAGCTCTCCATACGCTCCTGCGGATCGGCCTCGACCCACTTATCGCCATCGGTGCGCCAGAACTCGGCGGCCTCGTCGATGATGTAGTCGCCGCCATAGGAGTCCTTGCCCAGGGTCTCGGCAAAGTTGTCCTGGTACGGATGGGTCTCGGGATGCTCGTCGTTCTCGTCGGCAACAAAGGCGTCGCGGTCGGCGATCAACAGCTTGTGAGCCTCGTCGATATCCACGCCCTGCTTGGCGATGATGTCGGCAAGCTGCATATAGCGCGTGCTGATGGAGTTGCCGAAGGTGTTCATCTGAGAGCCGTGGTCGTTGATGTAGAACTCACGCTGGATGTCGTAACCGGCGTGGTCCATAACGCGGCAGAGCGAGTCGCCCAGCGCGGCCCAACGGCCGTGGCCGATGTGCATGGGGCCGACGGGGTTGGCGGAAACGAACTCGACCTGGGTCTTCAGGCCACCACCGACGTTGGACTTAGCGAGGTCCATACCCTTCTCGTGAGCTTCGCCAACGATGGCATTCTTGACGGCGACGGAGAGGTAGAAGTTGATGAAGCCGGGGCCTGCGATCTCGACCTTCTCGATCGCGGGGTCCTCGGGCATATGGGCAACGATGGCCTCGGCGATCTTGCGCGGGGCGCAGTGGGCCAGCTTGGCGGACTTCAGGGCCATGGTAGAGGTCCACTCGCCATGAGAAGTGTCAGCCGGTCGCTCGATAGCGCAATCGTCAAGTTCAAATGCGGAAAGGTCGCCGGCCTCCTGGGCCGCAGCAAGCGCAGCGCGTACCAGCTCTTCAATCTTCTCGGGCATAGATCCTCCTTGTGTTAAAGCCCCCGAGCTCTTGGTCACTCGTAGGGCAAAAGCCAGAGTTTGTAGCACTCTATCACAAGCGACGGGCACTGTCGCAGGGTAAAGCTAATAGATATTGCATATGCACAAAAATGACTACAGCTTGTATGGAGTCACTCAAAGATGCCGGTCTGCCTGCAGATTATGCAGGCGTTGAAAATGCATAAAGGTGTGAATGAGCTGCGTCTGTTATCGAATACTCTTACCTATCAGAGTTGTGTGCTTTTCCTGCATAAAGTAAGGGTTTGCGCACGTCAGCGTGTTATTCTAGACATAAGTAAATTCGTATAAGTTGGAGGTAGCATGTTCTCAATCGGTCAACACGTCATTCATCCGGGCCAGGGAGTCTGCACCGTCGTCGGTTTTAGGGACGACACACCGCAGCCCATGCTGCTGCTCGAGACCAAGCAGGGACATGCGCAGACGATCCTCATGTACCCCGTGGCGCAGGCCGACCGTCTGCACGCCGCCATCTCTCAGCAAGATGCCGAGCACCTGCTGAGCCACTATGACGAGCTGGAGTGCGACACCTTTACCGAGCGCAACAGCTCGCTTGAGGAGACACACTTTAAGCAGCAGCTCAAGCTGGGCGCGCCCGAGACGGTTCGCGTGGCAAAGACCATGATGCACCGCATTCGCCAGGCCGAGGAAGCTGATAAAAAACCCAGCTCCTACTACATGCGCGTACTCAAGGAGGCCAAACGCCGCTCCATCGAGGAGTTCGCCGTGGCCCTTGGCGTCACCGAGGAGGCCGCCGAAGCCCGTCTAGCCCAAGCCGCCCTCAACTAACCCATCCGCGCCAAAAACCACCACAAAGGGAACAGGCACCTTTGTGGTGGTTTTCTTGTTCTAGTAGTATTCAT
>CABSBK010000202.1 GCA_902475865.1 uncultured Collinsella sp. | reverse complement strand
GTCGGTTTCTTGCGGACAGGGAAAATCGCGCTCATCGCGCTCCGCCACATCCACGCCGCCCGCGATGTGCTAGCGTTTGGATGAACAAAACGAGCCCGCGCGGAAAGGAGCCGGACCGTATGCCACGCGATAGCAAATCCCCGCTGTCCCGCGAGACTGATGCGCCCGAGACCATCGTCAAGCTGGAATGCGACATCGACGACGCGTCGCCCGAGGTGCTCGCCTACGCCGCCGACCGCCTGCGCGAGGCCGGCGCCCGCGAGGTGCACTGGCTGCCCATCTATTGCAAGAAAGGCCGCCCCGGCTGGCAGCTGCAGGTAATCTGCGCTCACGAGGATATCGATCGCCTGCAGACGATCATCTTTTTGGAAACCACGACCAATGCCATCCGCCGCCAGGTTATGGAGCGCGTTTGCCTGCCACGCCGCTTTGAGCGCGTAGCGACGCCATGGGGCGAGGTGTCCGTCAAGGTGGCCACCCTGCCCGACGGCAGCGAGCGCGCGGCGCCCGAGTACGAAGACTGCGCCCGTCTTGCCCGTGAGCACGACGTACCGCTCCAGCGCGTGATGCAGGCGGCCCAGAGCGCGGCGCTGCGATTTGAATAACAAGATCGTGCGGCGCGCCGCGACCGGCTCCGTCAACTCCATCCCGAAAGGATCCCTCATGAAATACCTCATCGCCTCTGACATTCACGGCTCGGCATATTGGACCGAGCGCCTCTGCTCCGCCATCGAGTCCGAGCAGCCCGACCGCATCGTCCTGCTGGGCGACCTGCTCTATCACGGTCCGCGTAACGACCTGCCGCGCGACTACGCTCCCAAGCGCGTGATTCCGCTGCTCAATGCCTTGGCCGACCGCATCATCGCGGTGCGCGGCAACTGTGACGCCGAGGTCGACCAGATGGTGCTCGATTTCCCGGTCATGGCCGACTACGCCACGCTGTTTGACGAGACCGGCCGTGAGCTGTTCCTGACGCACGGCCACGTCTTTGGCGCCGGCATGCACAACAGCGTCGACCACGCGCCCGCGCTGCCCGAGGGCTCCGCGCTCGTCTACGGCCATACGCACATCAAGGTTAACGAGGCAAGCGCCGCGCACCCGGGCCTGTGGCTCTTCAATCCCGGCAGCGTGAGCATTCCCAAGGACGGTACGCATAGCTACGGCATCTACGAGGGCGGCGCGTTCCGTCACGTGGTCCTGGAGGAGGAATAACTATGGCGCAGCACATGGCTCAGCAAAATGCCGAGGGTTCGCGCGACCTGTCCACGCTGGTCGACGCGTCGGCCGAGCTGCAGCATCTGGTGCAGACTATCTGGCGTCTGCGTCAGCCCGATGGCTGCCCGTGGGATCGCGAGCAGACGCATCAGAGCATCGGCAAGAACATGATCGAGGAAGCCTACGAGGCGCTCGATTGCATCGAGGCCGATGATGCCACGCATCTGCGCGAGGAGCTCGGCGACGTGCTCATGCAGGTAGTACTGCATGCGCAGATTGCGGCGGACGCCGGCGAGTTTACGCTGGCCGATGTGACACGCGATATCGACGCCAAGCTCATCCGCCGCCACCCACACGTGTTTGGCGATGCGGATGCCGATAACTCCGACGAAGTGCTCAAGATCTGGGACGAGGTCAAGCTTGCCGAGAAGGCTGCCAAGGACAAGGCCGTGGCGGCGGGCGAGGCTGCGCCCGAGGGCCTGCTCGACGGTGTGCCCACGCATCTGCCGGCGCTGATGCAGGCTCAGAAGGTATCGCGCAAGGCGGCTGCCGTGGGCTTTGAGTGGGAGACGGTCCAGGACGTGTGGGACGAGGTAGCCGAGGAGCGTGCCGAGTTTGAGGCCGAGGCCCCCGGAACGCCCGAGCGCGAGATGGAGTTCGGCGACCTGCTCTTTGCCCTGGTCAACGTTGCGCGCAAAGAGGGCATCGACGCCGAGAGCGCCCTGCGCGCGAGCACGGCCAAGTTTCGCCGTCGCTGGGCCGCGATGGAGGCCGCCGTGCACGAGGCGGGCGATGACCTCGCCGCCTGCTCAACCGCTCAACTCAACGACCTGTGGGACCAAGCAAAAGCAAGCGAGTGAGGCCTGCGTCTCTCACGGCATCCATTCGTAGAGAGGCCTCTACAAGCAAAAAGCCATATACAACGGAAGATGTGCCAGCTGCGCTTCGGCATCCCACTCGAGTTGTTTAGGGTGCAACACGTAAGCCATCCCAATCTTCTTGTTAAAGCGCGCGCGGAATCGGTCGAGGGAGATGGTTCCGTATCTGCGTGGCGACTTAACTTCGATGGGGCTGATGCGCGGCTTTCCGGCGGCATTGACATAGGGTCGGGTAACGAGGAAGTCGATTTCCATGCGCTCCTCCCCCTCCTTCTTTCCGCTTTGGAAATAAAAGAAGAGCCTGTGTCCATTGGCCTTTAGAGATTGGGCAACGTAGTTTTCGGTAAGCATTCCTTCGTTCAATCCGATGTCGCCGCGAAGCACGGCCCTGTAAACGTCTTCATCGGTATCGTTGTTGTCAGAAAAGGCAAGCGTTACAAGCAGGCCGGTGTCTGCCATGTAGCACTTGAGGGCCGTTTGCTCCATGCTGAGTGAAAGGCCCACGCTCGGTTCGCTTGCGGCATAGCAGATATTGGCAATTCGCGCGTCTGCCAGCCAAAAGAAAGCTTCTTCGTAGGTGCGCATGCGTTTTTATCAAGTGAGGAAAGCTTGAATCGTTTTTCGTGCCTAGAGAGCTGACCCGGGATGCCATCGAGTACGGAGACGACTTTGAATTCGTAACCGGTTGCAAAACGAGAGATATCGTTGCGATAGAGCTGGACGATTCGGCGCTTCGAAGCGTCGACGGGCGCAAAAGCGCGCTGTTCAACATAGATGGATACCGGCTCAGGCATGCCGCCTACAAGCATGTATTCGCGCATAAGGGAGAGCGCTCTGCGATGTAGGGCATCGGGGAGCGGCTTCATCTTGTTAAAACTCATGCGAATGAGATCGGCCAGCCCCTTTTCGTCCATGCCCCAAAGAAACTCCTCAAAGTCGAGGGGCTCAAGTT
>CABSBK010000201.1 GCA_902475865.1 uncultured Collinsella sp. | reverse complement strand
AAGTGACGCCCGCCGCGGGCAGCTCATCCGAAACCGTCACGCAGATCGGCCAAGTCAAGGCCAGCGCATCGGGCGCGGATAAACTGGCCACGTTCACACTCGAAGACAAGTTCCTCGACGCAGCATCGGGTCTTCTGGAAGAAGGGTGCAAGCTGCGCTTTGCGCTCGACTACCAGGGCAAAACCTACACGCTCTCCTCCCCCATGGCCGTTGTCACCGCGCCGGCCGCAAAGGCAGAATCGGGCTCGACCACTATCGTCCCCACTACCATGGACCAAGAGATTACTCCATTTGATTTCCCGGCGGCGTTTCCCGGCATCGGCGGCAACAAGTTCACCTGTTGGATGCCCACATTTCCGATCCTCTTCGATTTCTCGTTTGCCGGGTACGTGCTGTTTGGCGGAGGATACAAACCAGCCAGCTACATGAACGATTCGGGCAACCCTGATCCGGAATACTGGAAGAAGTCACCGCGCGAGTCGGGCGCCAAGCAAGCAAACCGCTACCTCGACGAGATGGAGGGGAAGTGGAATCAGTACAAAAGCATGAGTGCCGGTTCGGGCACCGATCCAAGAAACACCAAGCTCCTTCGCCACCATTGCACGCTGCTGTTCACGATGGATATCGCCACACAGCTGTACGGCTCGCTCGCCTACGATTGGGTGGGCAAAACCTGGGGCAACAACAACGACCCCGCATACGGCTATATTAAGGCCCTCTTCCAGGTAAGAACCGACCTCAATTGGACCGAGCAGTTTACCCTAGGACCGGTGCCGTTTTTCCTAAACGTCAACCCCTGGGTGCTGGCGAAGCTGGCGCTCGCCGTGGGTGCCCACACGCACGGTAGCGGCGCGGCGTTTTTCAAGAACATTTCGCTCGACTATTCCAACACCTCGGGCTCGTTCACCATCCAGATCGGGCTTGCCGTCACCTTTGGCGCCGGCGTTGCAGGCGTCGCTTCGTCTGCCGTGCGCGGCGCCGCATCCCTCACGCTGTTCATTGGGTACGAGAAGGCAGATGGACACCAGCTTCCGCGACTGCGCGTAGGTGCAGACGTCGATATCGATGTGATACTCCAGTTCGTAATGTTCAAGTGGACCACCAAGGCTTGGTCGGGGTCGTGGCCCACACTCCTCGATTCGTGGAATATGTCGGTGAACAATGGCAACCAGTATGTGCTCCAGCGCTCTGAGCTCGCATTGGGTGGAGATACGCCTTACACGTTGGATGCCCGCTTCGGCACGCCCAGCAACATCGAGGCGGGCGGCGTGCCGCAATTTATCGCATCGGCCACCATCGTCACCAACGCCGAGTTGCTCGCACGCGCCGAGGTTAAGGCCGCTGTCGTAAACGTCGCGCCCGTCGTGCGCGATTGGGATCAAGCGGTCACGCGCATTGAGCTCGAGGCAGATGCAGAAAGCGACGACACGGGACAGATCGAGCATTTCGTCCACGCACTGATAGAGAACGACGAAAACGCCGCGCCGATGTATGCGTACACCCATATCGGGCAGGCGACGAACGCTGTTGCGGACCCCAACGCCAATTCTGCTGGTGTATCGGAGGACGAGCGTGGCGGCATCAAGCCCTCGAGCGACAACGTGCTGTTTACTGGCGTGCTCAGCGAAGCTCACATGAAGCTGGCAATGATCGCCGGCGTAGAATGCCTGTTCCGTATCGCCTCGGTGCGCTACGGCGACAATGGCCGCTCGCGCCTGGTGGTGCACACAAAGGCAAACGGCACGTGGTCTGCCCCCATGCCCGTGGACTTCCCCCTTGGCTTTGGCGAGGGCGACGTGGAGCGCGACGGCATATTCGATTACGACTTCGACGTAGTGGAATATACGGACGGAAGAGAAAACCAGGACGCCTACGTGCTGCTGGTCTCGGGCGAGCGCCCCGACGGCGACAACACCCTTTTCGATACGGCAAGCACAGCCGGCATACTGTCCGTTGTACGCCTGCGCATAAGCAACGACGGAGTTCGCGTGATGTCGCACACGTCGTGGCGCAGCATCTCGCGCGGCCGCCTTCAGGAGGATGGCCACCATTGTCTGCAGTGTCCACGCATCACGGTGGGCAAGACGCTGGTCGACGGGCGCCTGTCGGGCGCTTACCTCCACCGCCGCGGAACCACCGCAGAAAAGGCGCTCGGCAGCGAGGCTGAGGTTGCGTTGGAGTGCTTTACCCTGTGGTCGGATGATTTGGGCGACAGTCTCACGTTCCGTCAGGTCCTCCGCTTTCCGCAGGCACCGTCGAGCATCGAGCTGGGCGCGCCCGAGAATATCAACGGCAAAATGGTGGTGCCCGTTGCATACGAGACCACAGACGGTTGTGGCTGCGCGTCGTACGCCGTGATCGGCCAGTCCATCGCGGGTTGGGGCGTTATGTCGCCAGATGCCACAGTACCCCACGCGGTGCCGTGGCCGCAGCACACGGGCTTTTTGGCAACCGTCAACGAGCAACTGCAGCATATTACTTGGACGCGAGGCGCATCGGCATTTGCAACGCAGCCCGTGGGTGCCGCAGGCTGTGGCCCGGCATCGTTTAGCGTAAGCAACAACGGCAGGTGCGTGCTCTATGTAGAGAACACCGATGGCAAGGTGGGACAAACCTACGACGAAGAAGGCAACCCAGTAGCAGTGATGGGCAAGCACTTCCGCATCTTCGCCAGCACCTTGGCAGGCGATCTGTTCACAGAGCCGTTCGTGATGTGCGAGCTGGACCATCCCGTCGATCAGATAACGACATTTTTGACATCGGGAGGCATGCTCTCCGCACTCGCCACGCACATTGTGAGCGCGGAGAAGAGCGAGGCAGAGCTGCACGGCATCGAAGTGCCCTTGGTGGCGTGTGCCACTCCAACGGGCGCGGTCGCTACCTCGGGCGCGGTGGTGCCCGGAGCAGCAGGTGAATCCTTTATGGTCACGGTGCGAAACGACGGCAACACCTTGCTGACCGCCGGCACGATCGATCTGTACCGAGAGGGCTCCAGTCAGCCGTTCTCCAGCGCATCCATCGGGTTCGGAGTGAACGCACGCATGGCATCGATCTAC
>CABSBK010000200.1 GCA_902475865.1 uncultured Collinsella sp. | reverse complement strand
GCTCCGGTGGTCATCGTTTTATCGAGCATATTCAGTTTCAGTTTTTAGCGTGTAAGAGAAAGAAGATCGGCAAAGTACAGCCCCAAACGCAATGACAACTTAATGAGGTAACTGCCACATGTGAGGCACCCAGGGCATTGCTGTCTCGATTTTGAGCACGATGCCTTCCGCCTTGCATGGGCCGTTCCATCCCGCCCCTGCAGCAACTGCCTCACGGGCTCATTGAAAACCGCATAGCACCCCAACGTCAGCACATCACCCACGGCAAGCACATCACTCACGACAACCAACACATCAACAAACAGCACGAACATCAACCGATTGGAGAAGCTATGGAAAACCACCACGCTGAAGACGGCGATAAGAAAAGCATTCTGGATGCCCGCATTGAGCGAGCATATGCAAACGAATATGACGCCGCCTTTGCCGCCGCGACCATCAAGAACTACGCGTCGCTACCGCTCGCGACGATCTTGGCCGACCACCCTCAACTGCTGAAGCGCTGCACAAAGATCATGGGCGACCCCGACATTCGCAAGCTGACAGACCCCTATGCCCCAAAACGCGACAACGATTCGTACGTTCTTACCGTAGGCTGCCTAGCCCATATGCTTACGGCGCTCGACACGAAACTCAAGCTCGAATGGGAACCCGACGAGCGTCATGAACTCGAAAGCAAGCGGAACACCCTGCGCACCGCACTGTTCCTTCCGTTGGACGGCCTCAAGCGCTGCAACGTCGAGCTCAATACACAGGCGCGGCAAAAGCCCGGGACCACGGGGCAGAAAACTCCAAGACCCCATGCGGCCATCGTCGACCGCAACCGATATAACCGCATGACCGCGCACTTTTCTGCCGAGGGAGCAGCCATAAGGACGCTGATCGACCTGCTGTGCCTCCTGAGCATCAACGAGCTATTTGAGGGCTATCTCGCCCTTGTTCCCGCGACGGCGCCCAAGTCGGTAGCAAAGATCATCGAGACCTGCAGACGCCAGTTTGAGCGCCATCGCAATGGCAGCGAGATGAACGCCAGCATCGCGCAGTACTACGCGGCTCATTACAAAAATGACGGATGTGCCCCTGTCGAGCATCAGCTGCGGCTCGCCTATGCCACGCCCGTCGCAACGCTCCATCGCTTTGGAGCCCTTGGCGCTTGCGAGCCACACGGACAGGCAGCCTGCCCCACAACCGAGCTCGATCTCAGGCTCGGACGAACCCTGTAGCCCACCAGCCCCTGCGCGGGCTATAACCCTATTCCACAACACAACCAACAGAAAGGAGTCCCCATGGACACCAATCATTCCCCCATCATCAGCCCCCTCACCATGCGTGAATCCGCCCGAGGTATCACGCTCACCAGCATTTACGATGAGATGCTCGCCCGTCGCGAGCTCTCCGTCATGGGAAATATCGAAACCCCGATGGCCCACGACCTATGCCAGCAGATCCGCCTGCTCGATGCCACCGACCCCAGCCGCCCCATCACCATATTTGTCGCCAGCGCCGGCGGAAGCGTGCGATCGGGTCTTGCGATCTATGACGCCATGCGCCTCGCATCGTGCCCCATCCGCACCGTCTGCCTGGAATTCGCCGCGTCCATGGGCGCCGTGATCTTTATGGGCGGCGACGATCGCCGTATGGCGCCCCATGCAGAGCTCATGATTCACGACCCGCTGATCCCCCAGGGGGCAGGCGGCTCGGCACTTGCGCTGCAGGAAACCAGCCGGCGTCTCATGCAGACCCGCAAGACCCTCACGCAAATCCTCTCGGACCGCAGTGGCCTCACGCCCAAGCGCATCCAGTCCCTCACTGCAAAAGACACCTACCTTTCGGCCGAGCGCGCCGTCGAGCTCGGCTTTGCCCACGAAATCCTCTCGACCACCAAGGAGGTCGCCCATGTCTAACCTCACCAGCCGCCTCGCCGCATCTGAGTCCGCATTGTCCACCATCCTCGCCAAGGATCGAACGCTTTCCTGCGACACCCGCCAAACGGGACTCAACAACAACGCACTTGTGATCGGCCCCTCGGGAGCCGGCAAGACCCGAAACGTCCTCAAGCCCAACCTGCTGCAAATGAACGCAAGCTACATCGTGCTCGACACCAAAGGCACGCTCTGTCGCGAAGTGGGACCCGTGCTGGCAGCCCACGGTTACCGCGTGCAATGTCTCAACTTCGCCGACCTCAACACCGTCCCGGCCCTTGCGCCCGGCATCGAGCGCTGCGGCTACAACCCCCTGAGGCACATTCGCCGCAAGGCGGACGGCAGGCCCAACCAGCAGGACATCCTCTCGGTGGCAAAGGCCATCTGCCCCATCGAGGACAACAACCAGCCTTTTTGGGATCATGCGGCGGCAAACCTGCTGTCGTGTCTTATCGCCTACGTCACCGAACAGCTACCCGCCGATGAGCAGACGATCAGCTCGGTCATCAAGCTGATCGAGCACCTGCAGGACGGTGCCACGGCCCGATTGTTTGACGATCTGATCACGACCGACCCCCAAAGCTATGCCCTCTCGCTATGGCGGCGCTACGCCATTACGCAAAATGCCGAGCGCATGCACGCGAGCATCGTCGGCATCCTTGCCGAAAAGGTCATGTGTCTGGGATTCGACGGTGCGGCACAGCTCTATCGTGAGTGCCATCAGGTGGACTTCGCTTCCATGGGACACACCCCCTGCGCCCTGTTTGTAACCGTGAGCGATATTGACCGCAATCTCGATCCGCTGACCGGCCTCTTTATTTCGCAGGCGTTTATGAGCCTCATTCGTGAGGCCGATAGGCAACCCGGCGGCAGCCTGCCCGTGCCCGTGCGCTTTATGCTCGATGACTTCGCAAATCTGCAGATCCCCCTTGATCGACAACGTGCTCTCGATTATCCGAAGCCGCAACATCTGGGCAATGCTGCTGCTGCAGTCGACCAACCAGCTCGATGCGCTCTATGGCGAGGCACGCGCACGCTCCATCATGGGCAACTGCGACACGCATCTGGTGTTGGCGTTCCAGGATCCCGAGAGTGCCCGGGTGTTTTCCGACCGCGCCGACGCGCTGTCCAGCACGCTCATGGCGACGCCGATCGAT
>CABSBK010000199.1 GCA_902475865.1 uncultured Collinsella sp. | reverse complement strand
TACGAGATTGGTCAGTGACTGGAGTTCAGACGTGTGCTCTTCCGATCTGCCCTTGGGCGTAAAGACAAAAATCTCCTGGTCAAACAAGTCGACCTTCAGCGAGTGCAGGTATTCCTTGGCGTCGGTGATCTCGTCAGACGCAGCCCAATCGAGCGAATGTTTGAGCCAGTTAATCTGGTCGTCTAGACGCTGGGCATCATTAGTCTTAGACGCAGACGATCCGCCCGACTTCTTATAGAGCCAGTGGGCGGCGATGCCGTACTCGGCCTGCTCGTGCATCTCGTAGGTTCGAATCTGAATCTCGAGCGGGCGGGCCGTGGGGCCGATAACCGTCGTATGGAGCGACTGGTAGTTATTGACCTTGGGCATGGCGATATAGTCTTTAAAGCGACCGGGCATGGGATGCCACAAGGTATGCACGGCGCCAAGCGTGGAATAGCAATCGCGCACCGAATGAGTGATGACGCGCAGCGCCACCAGGTCGTAAATCTCGGAGAACTCCTTGCCCTTGCGCTTCATCTTTTGATAGATGGACCAATAGTGCTTGGAACGACCGTTGATCTGAAAGCCCTCAAGACCAATGCGATTGAGCTCATCGGTGAGCGTCTTGATGGTCTCGGCCAGATAACGCTCGCGAACCTCGCGCGACTCGGCTACCATGCGCGCGATGCGCTGGTAGGCATCGGGCTCCAAGTAGAAGAAGGACAGGTCCTCGAGCTCCCACTTGATAGAGCTCATGCCCAGGCGGTCGGCCAGAGGCGCGTATACGTCCATGGTCTCGCGCGCCTTAAACAGACGGCGGTCCTCGCGCAGGGCGGCAAGCGTGCGCATGTTATGCAGGCGGTCGGCGAGCTTGACGATGATGACGCGAATGTCCTTGGACATGGCAAGGAACATCTTGCGCAGCGTGAGGGCCTGCTTCTCGTCCATGCTGTCGACTTCGATGTTGGTGAGCTTGGTCCCGCCATCGACGAGTTCTGCCACGGTTTCGCCAAACAGGCCGGAAACATCGGTAAGCGAGGTCTCGGTATCCTCGACGGTATCGTGCAGCAGTGCGGCGCACACCACATCGCAGTCCATCTTGAGGTCGGCCAGAATGATGGCAACCTCGACGGGATGGTTAATGTACATCTCGCCCGAGCGGCGCTTTTGGTTGCAGTGCTTCTCGGCGGCAAAGCAGTAGGCCTGCTCCACCTTGGAGAAGTCATCCGCATTCATATATTTGAGGCACAGGCGCTCCAGCTTGTCGTAGCTGTCCGCCATAATCTCGGGCGGCAACTCATCGGCATGCTTATAGTGCTCCATCTCCGAAAACGGCTGGAGGGTGGAATCATGGGCGATACGGGCTGCGGCATCCATCGAGGTCCCCTTCCCCTAGGCCCGCGGTACGATCGGGCGGTTAACTTTGGCTAGCATATCAGAAGCGCACGAATCGAGTGCCCAGCTCCGAAAAGCCGTGAACTCCATGCGCGAGCGCAAGCCCTCCAAATAGCGAATTGACCTGCTTAATTGCACGCGACCGGGGTTTTCGGCCATCGCGATGCGACGCGTATCGTCAAACCCCGAAACGCGACAGAAACCGAGCTCTTCGAAGATTCCCAAGCCGCTTGCCACCGAGCGCTCATCGACCGGCGTGCGCGCGTCGATTGCAAGGCACATCTGCGCAATGTCGATATCGCTTGCGCAGAATGAATCGTCCCCTGTCTTGCCACGGTTGGAGCGCCACATGGTCTGCAGCGCACGATAGAGCGTGACGAGCTCATCGCGCTCGGGCGCGTAACAATCGAGCAGGCGCTCGTTAATGCGAGCGTCGCGCGACGAATAGAGCAGGTGAATCACGGCAGGCTGTCCATCGCGACCGGCACGGCCACTCATCTGGTTAAACTCAATCGCACCAAACGGCATGTGGTAGAGCACGACATGACGGATATCGGGCAGGTTGACGCCCTCACCGAAGGCCGAGGTTGAAACGATGCAGCTGAGACTTCCGTCTCTAAAGGCTTCCTCAACACGGCGGCGATCGGAGCGCGCAAGCCCGGCGTTATAGAACGCGATCTGGGTCGCACAGTCGGGCACGCGTTTGCGCAACGTCTTGGCAAGCGCCACGGACTGGTCGCGCGAGTTGACGTAGATGACGGTCTTCTCCCCCGTCGCCACGATTGACACCAGGCGGTTCTCGCGGCTCGCAAGGTCTCGGTCGTCCTCGAGCTGCAAGTTCTCGCGCACGGTCTCGTCGACCACCGTTCTGGTAATCGGCAATACACGAGCAAGCTCCGCCACAACAGGAGCCGTTGCGGTGGCAGTCGTGGCCAGAACGACCGGGTCGCCCAGGGCCTTGAGGATATCGGGCATGTCGAGATAGGCGCTGCGGTCGCCGCCCTTGGCAAGACCGGCATGATGCGCCTCATCGATAACGACAAAACCGATGCGCCCCGAACGCGCAAAGCGGTCGCGGTGAATGGACAGGAACTCGGGCGTCGTGAGCACGATGCCGGTGCGGCCCGAAGCCAAGCCGGCAAACACGTCATCGCGCGCTGCCTCCACGGTCTCGCCGGTCAGCACGCCTACGCCAATGCCGAGCGCGGCCATCGTCGACGAGAGGTGATAGGCCTGGTCGGCAACGAGCGCACGCAGCGGATAGACAAAGATGCTCGCACGCCCGCGAAGCACCGCCTCACGCGCGGCATGCACATGGAAGATGAGCGACTTGCCGCGGCCCGTTCCCATAACGGCCAAAACGCTCTGGTGATCGGCCAGGGCATCGAGCGCCTCGACCTGCGCGCGGTGCGGCTGGTTCGATCCGATAAAGCTATGGATAAGCGAGCGCGTGAGCTCGGTATAGGAAAGCTGGGCGAGCGTCTCGCGCTTGCGCGACTCCAAGCGCAGATCGGAGTCCGCCGGCTGCACGCCACGACGAAGCTCGCATGCCGGATCGTCGACGCTGGGCAGCGTGGTATCGCGGACCAGAACATCCTTGACCATGAGCTTGGGCTTCACACGACCCTGCCAATGCTCGGCAACGGCCTCGAACACCAAGTCGACGGCGCTGTCGCAATTGATAAGCTTGTCGATCTGCGGTACACGAAACATGATGGCCGGCACACTCGCGACGCCATCCGTCGCCACGAAGCGCATATGCTCGCCGGTCTT
>CABSBK010000198.1 GCA_902475865.1 uncultured Collinsella sp. | reverse complement strand
CGTAGCTCGTGCGGTAGTGCAGGCGGCCGAGCATCTTCACAAGCTCGGGGTGCACTGCCTTCCATGGCACACCTCCTAAAGGCCGAGCGCAGCGCGCTTTGGGTATCTCGTACCCCTTTTTAATCCGCCCGTATTCTTGATGAGGGGGTTTGCGATGTCAACCCCATTGTTCGGAAAACCATTGCCCCCGACAAAGCCTTTACAGAACGCCGTGGCTCCAAAGCGCGCCCGCATCGACGCTTCGCCTGCGCTAAACTGGAGGGCACGTACGCGATTACGAGAGGAGCCCGCATGGAGGCTTACAAGCAAGAGTTCATCAAGTTCATGGTCGAGTCCGACGTCCTTAAGTTCGGCAGCTTTACGCTCAAGAGCGGCCGTCAGTCCCCGTTCTTTATGAACGCCGGCGCCTACGTGACGGGCTATCAGCTCAAGAAGTTGGGCGAGTATTACGCCCAGGCCATCCACGATAACTTTGGCGACGACTTTGATGTGCTGTTTGGACCGGCCTACAAGGGTATTCCGCTGGCCGTCGTGACCGCAATTGCCTACCACGAGCTGTACGGCAAGGAGGTCAAGTACTGCTGCGACCGCAAGGAGGCTAAGGACCACGGTGCCGATAAGGGCAACCTGCTGGGCTATGAGCCCCAGGACGGCGACCGCGTGGTCATGGTCGAGGACGTCACCACCAGCGGCAAGTCCATCGACGAGACCTATCCCAAGGTTAAGGCTGCTGCCGACGTCGAGATCAAGGGCCTGATCGTGTCCCTCAATCGCATGGAGGTCGGCAAGGGCGGCGTGACCACCGCGCAGAAGGAGATCGAGGCCAAGTACGGTTTCCCCGTCGCGAGCATCGTCTCCATGGCCGAGGTCGTCGAGACCCTCTACAACCACGAGATCGACGGCAAGGTCGTCATCGACGACGAGCTCAAGGCCGCCATCGACGCCTACTACGAGCAGTACGGAGTTCGTTAGTTACGGCGTTTTACCAAACGCCGCAACTGCTCGACGCTGCGCGGGCCGCATTTGGACAATCTGACGTTCAACTTCAAGGGCGCGACCAGAAGGTCAGCGCCCTTTCGTTTCACGTCACCTTGTCTCAAATGCGGCCCGCTCGCTGTCCGTCCTCTACCTGCGGCGCCGTCTTGCTCCGGATGCGGCGGTTAGGGACGTTCCTTTTCTGCCGGCAGTCTGGGACATTCCTTGGGGTAGTCGTTGGGAACGCTCTTGTTTGGCTAGTCGTTTAAGAACGCCCCCAATGACCACCGCAAAAAAGCGCGCCACGGACGCTCACGCGTCCGCGGCGGCCTGTGCTAAATCGCGACGACGGCTGGCAACCAAGCGTTCTGCCGAGCAGATCGTCCGTTCTTCACCTCAATCGACCGATTATCCCTCGTATACGATACGGCCATCGGAGACAGTGAACAGAACCTTGGTATCGGAGATCTTCTTGGGATCGCAATTAAGGATGTCTTGGTCGAGCACCGTGAGGTCGGCGAGCTTGCCCACCTCGAGCGTACCGATTTTATCCTCCATGTAGTTCTCGAAGGCAACGTTTTTGGTATATGCCTCGAGCGCCTGATATGCCGTGATGGCCTGCTCGGGCCAACGGTACATATCGTTGTCCTCCTCCTCGGGAAACGGGCTGTTGCGCGTAACGGCCACCTCGATCTCCTCGAGCGGCGCATAGCCGGTGACCGGGCCATCGCTCGCACCGGAGATAAAGCAGCCGGCCTCGAGCATGTTCTTGACGGGGTAGAACTTCATGGCGCGATCCTCGCCCACCATGGCGATCTCGAGGTCGCACAAAGAATCGTGATACATCCACAGGAACTGCAGCGCGCACACGATGTCGAGATCGGCGACGCGCTGAATGTCCTCGTCGGTGATTGCGCACACATGCGTCATGGTGTTGCGGCGATCATCGCGCTCGCCGTTCTCCTTGACGCAGCGCTCGTAGGCATCGAGTGTATTGTGGACGGCGCCGTCGCCGATCGCGTGAACATGAATCTGAACACCCTCTTTGTCGAGGGCGGCCACCATGTCGCTGAACTCCTGCTTGTCCCAAACGGACTCGCCGTACCAGTTATCGCCCTTACCGGCGGCGGAGGTATATGGCTCGAGCATCACGGCGCTGCCGCCCTCGGTAACGCCATCGGAGTAGATCTTGACCGTACCGGTAGAGATCATGTTGCTATCGAACTTCTTGAGGTCCTTCACGGTTTTGAGGGCCTCTTTAGCCGTCATGCCGGGCACAATGGTAGGAAGTACTCGCATGCGCAGGTTAAGCTTGCCATCTTTCTCAAGGTCAGTATAGAACTGGCAATCCTCTGCCGTAGACTTTCCCACGACGCTTATGTTGGTAATGCCGGTGATGCCGTATTTCGTAGCCACCTGCTGGTACTTGTCGATAGCGTTCTCAAGCTCCTTGTGCGTATGCTCGACGGAGACAACCTCCCTCACCAATTCGGTAGCAGAATCGATCAAGTAGCCAGTCGCCTCACCGTTTGCATCGCGGGTGATGATGCCGCCCGTGGGATTGGGGGTATCGTTATCGATGCCCGCAAGCTCGAGCGCACGGCTGTTGACCCACACCGAATGATGGGAAACATCGGTCAGCAAGATGGGCTTATCGGAGCAGATCTCATCGAGGATGGACTTGTTGGGGCCGGGATTGGTGCCATCCTCTTGCTCGAAGGCGTTGATCATGAACGAGCCGCCAACGTAAGCCTTATCATCGGGATGCTTGGTTACAAAATCACTGATCACCTTCTTATACTCATCGATCGTGGTGCTCTTGGTAAGATCGATCTCGTACAGCGCGGTCACCCAGTTGCCCGGAGCGTGGATATGGCCGTCCATAAAGCCGGGGGTCACCATACCGCCATCAAGATCGATGACGCGCGTGTTGCCATCGATGTACTCGTCAACACCGGAGTCTTCGCCTACATATACGATCTTGTTGCCCGAGACAGCCAGGGCGGCCGCGGTGTCGCCCTCTTTGACCATCGTCTGAATCGTGCCGTTACGAAAGACGATGGATGCCTTATCGGAACTCGCGCTGCCGGTGCTTCCGGCATTTGAAGAATTGTTGGCGCAACCGGCGGCACCCACCGCAACAGCCGCGGCGCCCAACGTGCTCAGGCCGAGAAAGCTTCTACG
>CABSBK010000197.1 GCA_902475865.1 uncultured Collinsella sp. | reverse complement strand
GGATCGGGGCCGCCATCATCATGCGCCAGAGCAAGAGCGTCATGGACTTTACGACCAAGTCGCTCAAGAAAAAGTTCAAGGACAAGCGCTTTGCCGCCGGCTGCTCGCGCGACGTGATTTCGCAGGGCGCCGAGATGTTGGGCTGGGAGCTCCCCGAGCTCTTTGACCGCACCATCGCGGCCATGCAGTCCTTCGCCCCCGACCGAGATACCTTCCAGGCCTAACCGTCAACGCCACCTAAAACCACCACAAAGGGGACAGGCACCTTTGTGGTGGTTTTTGTTTGCGCGGGCGTTAGGGACGGACCTGGCCGGTGCCGCGGAGCTTGTATTTGTAGGTGGTGAGGGCCTCGGCGGCAAAGGGGCCACGGGCGTGGAGTTTTTGGGTCGAGATGCCGATCTCGGCACCCAGGCCAAACTCGCCGCCGTCAGTGAAGCGAGTGCTGGCGTTGGAGTACACGGCCGAGGCATCGACAGCATCGAGGAAGCGCTCGCAAGCATCCGTATCCTCGGCAACGATGGCCTCGGAGTGCATCGTGCCGTAGCGGTTGATGTGTGCGATGGCCTCGTCCTCGTTTGCCACGACCTTCACGCTCATCTCGAGCGCCAGGTACTCGCGACCCCAGTCCTCCTCAGTCGCGGCGACGTAGTCATCGCCCTCCACAAGCCCGGCATCGGTGCATGCGGCGCAGGTTGCCTCGTCGCCGTGAATCAGCACGCCGTGGTCATGCAGCACGGTCACGACCGCGGGCAAAAACGCATCGGCCACAGCACGGTCGACCAGCAGCGACTCGGCGGCATTGCACACGCCTACGCGCTGGGTCTTGGCATTGACGATAATGTTGAGCGCCTTATCAAAGTCGGCGGATTCATGCACGTAGATGTGGCAGTTGCCCGTGCCCGTCTCGATCACCGGCACAAGCGACTCGCGCACGCAGCGCTGGATCAGGCCTGCACCTCCGCGCGGAATGAGTACGTCGACAATACCGCGGAGCTTCATGAGCTCGCCGGTGGCCTCGCGGTCGGTGGACTCGATCATCGACACGGCCTCGCGCGGGAAGCCCTTGGCCTCGAGCGCATCGGCCAGCAGCTCGGCGATCATGGCACACGAGTGATAGGCCAGCGAGCCGCCGCGTAGAATGCAGGCGTTGCCGGTACGGATGCAGATGCCTGCGGCGTCGGCCGTCACGTTGGGGCGCGCCTCGTAGACCATGGCGACCAGGCCCAACGGCACGCTCACGCGGGTCAGGTCCACACCGCTCGCAAGCACGCGGTGGTCGAGCACGCGGCCGACGGGATCGGGCAGCTCGGCGAGCTTCTCCAAACCGGCGGCCATGCCCTCGACGCGCTCAGGCGTCAGCAGCAGACGGTCGAGCAGACCGGCCGAAGTGCCCGCATCGCGCGCGGCGGACATATCGAGCTCGTTGGCGGCGACGATGGAGTCGACACCGTTGCGCAGTGCTGCGGCCATGGCGCGCACGGCCTCCTGGCGCTGCTCATCGCTCGCCGTGGCAAGCGAGGCCGACGCTGCCTTGGCGGCAACGGCAAGATCGTGGACATACGTGGCTATATCGACCGACATGGGCGGCCCTTTCTCCTAGAAGTTTGCAACCATGGTAGCCGATTTGCGCATGGCCTCGCCCGCGGCGGTAGAATTGGTCAACCCGAAACACCGCAACGAACGGAAGACTCACATGGCCCTCATCACTTCGTACCACGTCCCCGGCCTTTACGTCGAGGACCACAGCATCGACGTCCCCCTTGACTGGCGCGGCCTGGAGCCGATGCTCCTGGCCGTCGGCAGTACCATGCGCCGCGGCGCTATGCCGGCACCCATCGCCGGCGCGCCCGAGAGCATCAAGCTCTTCTACCGCGTGGTTTGCGCGCCCGACCGCATCAACGACGATCTGCCGCTGCTCCTGTTTTTGCAGGGCGGCCCCGGCGGCGAGAGCCCACGTCCGCTGTCGCCCACAAGCGACGGCTGGATCGAGGAGGCCGTCAAGCACTTCCGCGTGGTCCTTCCCGACCAGCGCGGCACCGGACGCAGTAGCTGCGTGGACGGACGCACGATCAAGGCACTGGGTGAGCGCGCGACGGCGGCCGGCTCCGATGCCGCACGCTCGCAGGCGGATTTCCTCAAGCGCCACCTCGCCAGCTCCATCGTGCGCGATTTTGAGTACCTGCGCCTGGTGGGCTTTGGCGGCAAGCCCTGGGTCACACTCGGGCAGAGCTACGGCGGCTTTTTGACGTTGAGCTATCTGTCGCTCTTCCCCGAGGGCATAGCGGCAAGCTTTACCTGCGGCGGCATCCCCCACGTGCCGGCGAGCGCAAGCGAGGTCTACGCGCACACCTTCCCGCGCATGGCCGCCAAGACGCAGCAGTATTATGACCGCTACCCCGCTGACGTCGACCGCGTGGCAGCCCTGGCCGATGCGCTCGAGGCCCAGAAGCCCGTGCTGCCCGACGGCTCGCCGATGACGGTCGAGCGCCTACAGCTCATGGGCAGCGACTTTGGCATGAAGCCGAGCTTTGAGCGCATGCATTGGATTATCGATCACGCGTTTGTTACTGGCGACGGTACGCTTAGCTGCGGCTCCTCGGTATCCGACAGCTTTTTGATGCGCGCCTTCGAGCGCACCAACACGCGTACAAACCCGCTGTACTGGACGCTGCAGGAGTTTATCTACGCCGACGGCGACACCATGCCCATTCGCTGGGCCGCAGCAGAGGAGAAGGCCCATCGTGCCGAGTTCGACACACTCGCGCGCCCGCTCATGTTTACCGGCGAGGCCATGTTCCCGTGGATGTTTGAGCAGATGCCAAAGTTTATGCCATTTAAGCCCACCATGGACCTGCTGATGTAAGACACCATCTGGGACAAGATCTACGACCCGCAGCGCCTAGCCTGCAACGAGGTGCCACTCCAGGCCGCGGTGTATTTCGACGATATGTACGTCGATTCGGGCATGCAGCTCGATACGCTCAGCCGCGTGGGCAACTCGCATGCCTGGGTGACCAACGAGTTCGAGCACGACGGCCTGCACGGCAGCGTGGTGTTCAAGCACCTCTTCGACGAAGCGCTCAACCGCGGAGACCTGCGCCGGATCTTCTAGCTAAGGAGTGTCCCAAAGTGCCGGCACATAAGGAACGTCCCCAAGTGCCGGCACGAGAAAG
>CABSBK010000196.1 GCA_902475865.1 uncultured Collinsella sp. | reverse complement strand
CCCGAAGGACCGATAAACGAGGTGATGGCGTTTTTGGCGATGTTGAGGTCGAGCCCCGTCAGCGCATGAAAGTCACCGTACCAAAAGTTGAAATCCTTGGCTGTGATGGCCGCTTGCTCCGGCGTGGGAGCGGACTGATAGACGGACATGGGACTCCTTAACTAGCGGCGCTTGCGCGACAGATAACGCGCAAACAGGTTGAAGGCCAGAATAATCGCCATCAGCAAAAGCGCAGTGCCGTAGGCTGCGTTCATGTTGATGCCGTCGTTGGCAAGCAAATAGAGGTGAACGGTCATGGGACGACCGGAATCGAGCGGCGAGATCGGCAGATTGATGGCCTGACCCATGGTGTAGAGCACCACCGCGGTCTCGCCGATGGCGCGACCGATGGCAAGGACGATGCCGGTGGCAATGCGGCCAAAGGCAGAAGGAAGCACGATCTTGGAGACGACCTGCCACTTGGTTGCGCCCAGGCCATATGCGCCCCAACGGATATAGCGCGGAACGGCGCGAATTGCCTCCTCGGTGGTGCGCATGACGATGGGCAGCATCAGAAGCGCCAGCGCCAGAGCGGCCGAAACCATCGAAAGGCCCAGGCCCATGGCCTCAACAAACAAGGCGTAACCAAAGAGGCCCATAACGATGGAAGGCACCGAGGCCAGGGCATCGGCAGCATAGCGAATGATGTCGACGACCTTGCCCTGCTTGGCGTATTCGGCCAGATAGACCGCAGCCAAGACGGCAACCGGCGTGCAGATGAGCATGGCGAGCGCCGTCACGTAGATGGTCGAGACGATCGTGGGCCAGATGCCACCCTCGGCGTTTACGCCCTGCGGCCAGCCGAAGATAAAGTCGAGCGAGATATGCGGAAGACCGTTGATGACCACGTAGGCGATGATGGCAAGCAACACCAGGGTGGTGATATAGGCCGCGGCGCGAAACACGCCGAGCATAATCTTGTTGGACAGGTCCTTGTTGATGCGGCCCTTCTTGCCATGGGAAAGGGCACGCTTGATGAGCTCGCGCGACGATGTCGTATCGACCGTCGTGTCAACGGAATCGGACATAGCCTACCCCCTCTTCTTTGAAATCAGGCGAACGATACCCACCAGTGCAGCTGAGATGATAAACAGGACCACGCCCATGCCAAACAGAGCCGAGCGATGCAGGCCCGAGGAATAGCTCATGTCGAGTGCGATCTGGCTCGTGAGCGTCGAGATGGGGCTCGAGATGCTATCTGGAATGACCGGGGCGTTGCCCACGACCATCAGCACGGCCATGGTCTCACCGATGGCACGCCCCATACCCAAGACAATTGCATCGACAATGCCCAGCTTGGCTGCAGGCAGCACGACCTTGTAGATGGTCTGCCACTTGGTGGCACCCATGGCATAGGACGCCTCGCGAATGCCCATGGGGATGGAATTGAGGGCATCGATCGTGAGCGTGGTAATGGTGGGAACGATCATGATGGCAAGCACAAACCACGCCGTCAGCGCGCCAAAGCCAAGACCGCCGGTCAGCTGCGCGATAAACGGGCGGATGATGACCATGCCAAAGAAGCCGTAGATGATGGAGGGGATGCCCGCCAGCAGGTCGACGGCGGGGCTGATGAGCCTGCGCACGCGCTTGCTGGCGATCTCGACCAGATATACAGCCGTGCCCACACCCAGGGGCACGCCCATGGCGAGCGCACCGACCGTCACCAGACCAGAGCCCGCCAGCAGCGACATGATGCCGTAGTGGCCCTCGGATGGCGCCCACGTAAAGCTAAAGAAGTCCGCCAGGCCGATGTCGGTAAAGACGGGCAGCGCCGAGTACGTGGTAAAGACAAAGATCAGGATAACGGTGACGACCGCCAAGAACGCGCAGGCAAAGAAGATCCACTGCAGCGCCTTCTCCTTGAGATAGGTGCTACGCGACACCAACGCCAACTCACGCTTTTTGGGCGTCTGAGCCTCCTGCTCAATCTGGGGGGTTTCCTGTGCTTCCACGCTACTCACTCCCCTTTCCGTCGTTGGTGACGGGAATAAAGCCCGCCTCGCGAATCTGCTTGTCCATCTTCTCGGACGTCACATAGTCAATGTAGTCCTGCGCCTGATGCGAAGGCGTACCCTTCACAAAGAAGTAAAGGTCGCGCGAGATGGGATAGCCGCCACTTGCGACCGTCTTCTCGGATGCCTCGACATGGTTGACCGAAACGGCCTTAACCGAGGTCGTGGCGTTGAGGCTCTCGACAAAACCCAGCGAGATGTAGCCAATGGCGCCATGCGAGCGGGACACGACGTCGCGCACTTGGCCCGTACCCGAAAGAACGGCCGAGCGGCGATCGAAAGGGGTGCCGTCCATCACGATGGTACGGAAGGCCTCGCGCGTACCGGACGCCTCATCGCGGTTGATAACCTGAATCTTCAGATCCTCGCCGCCGACATCCTTCCAGTTGGTGATCTTGCCGGCGTAAATATCGCGGAGCTGCTCGGTCGAGAGATTGTCGACCGGGTTGTCGTCGTTCACGATGACTGCGATGCCGTCGTGCGCGATTACGATCGGGGTCAGGCCAAGGTCTTGTTCGTCGGCATTGAGGCCACGAGACGAGCTGGCGATGTCGGCCGTGCCGTTGCTGACGGCCTCGATACCCGCAGAGGAGCCAAGGCCGGAGACGAGCACATCGGTGCCGGCCTCTTCCTTAAAGCCCTCGGCTGCGATCTCGGCAATGGGAAGGCACGTGGTCGAGCCGGCCACGGTAATAGAAGATGTGGAAGATCCCGAGGAGCAAGCACACAGCGTGAGCGTAAGCACTGCAGCACTCAGGACCGATGCGATCTTTCTCATAGCATCACGCCGATCGCAGCATGGCGCCCACAGGTGCCGCCCTCGTTGCGGTAGGAATAAAAGCGGTCGTTCTGACGAACGGTGGAAAGCTTGGTGTCCACAATGCTGCTCGCCTCGACGCCGGCGTCCATCAGCGCCTCGCGAATGGCGGCGGAAAGATCGAGCATACGAGAAGCAGAGGCATCGATGCACGCGAACTCGGCGGCAAAGCGATCCATAAGTTCTTGGGACACCTCGTACTCGTCGCCCAGGATATGGGGCCCAATGTAGGCAGAGATGTCGTCCGGCTTGCAGCCAGCCGCCTCGCAGAGCGCTTGGCACGCCTTGGCGGAAATGCGCGCAATCG
>CABSBK010000195.1 GCA_902475865.1 uncultured Collinsella sp. | reverse complement strand
ACCAAATAGCGCACCCAGCAGGCCGCGACGTTTGGGCTTTTCTTCTCGGTAGGAACCCTCGGCAACCGCTGCCACCTGGCGCGGTTGCTCGCCGCCTCCCTTACGCACGATCTGGTAGAGGAAGGGCGATTTAACGTATTTGACCTCGATGGGCGTGGCGTGCACGGTGCTTTCTCCGGACAGATGCAGACTCGGGTTGAGCGGCGCCACCACATGCGTCTCACGCTTGTCGCTAAACACCGCCGCGGCCGCGCGGCCCGTCTGGCCGTTTACGGCAATGCGCACCTGCTCGCCATCGCGGCTGTCCGTCGCCGGGCGATCGACAAAGTAGACCGGCACCATCACCAGGCCGTCCTTATGCTTGCGAGCCTTGCGCGCCCAGGTGCGGATGCTCTTTTTATTGAGCCCCAGCACCGCCTCGGCATCGTTGCCGGCAATGTCGAGCGCCAGCTTATCAATGACCACCTGGTCCTTGGTAGACGCATCGACGGAGACAACGCGGAAGTCGCCTTCCTGCATAGCGGGATCGAACGGCCCAACCTTGGCAAAGTCCCACGGCTCCAAAATGCCCATAAGGCGAACGTCCAGGTAGTTTGCCCGCGGATACGCCCAGTCGAGCACCTCGTAGTACACCAGGGTCTCCTTGCTCAGCCCCTTGCCCGGGAAGGACGCCATCATGCGCAAATCCGCGAGCGCCATGGGGAAGTAGAAGAGCGACATGTCATTTTGAATCGCGTCTTCCACGTCGTGCCCGGCAAA
Source organism: uncultured Collinsella sp. (assembly GCA_902475865.1). Taxonomy (GTDB): domain Bacteria; phylum Actinomycetota; class Coriobacteriia; order Coriobacteriales; family Coriobacteriaceae; genus Collinsella. The sequence goes on along the minus strand of CABSBK010000195.1, from coordinate 2,480 downwards.
GGCATCGGGATACTGGCGCACCAGCTGCAGCGCGTTGGCACGTGCCTGCTGCGGCGTTATCTCGCAAGGAATACCCTGCTCAGGCACGTACTCGGCACCAACGCCCATGGTCAGACGCTTGCTAAAGGTACCGGGCTTGAGTAGGTCGGCAACGCCGATCTTATTTCCGCAGGACGGGCACTCAAGCACGCGCTGAGTGGACTCGCCTTCAAAGGACGCTCCACAGAAGGGGCAGGGAATGCTCACGTGCGTGGCTTCTTGGAACTCCTGCGCCGTGCCGCGGTCCTCCCACAGCAGATGCTCCAGAACCGACTGATTGCGCCAGTGTGAATTAAAGAAATACCAGTCCGGGTCCTCCGGGCGCTCGAGCTGCGACACGTGGGTGAGCTTAAGCAGTCCATCGACAACCGTCAGTGGCGTATGGCGAATGCCCAGGGCGCTCTTGGGCTCCCCCGCATCGGCCTGCCACGGAACGACCGTGCCGCAATAGGCGCACTCAAAGCTGCGTTTAGCCTGGTGTGAGTACATAGGGCCGCCGCAGTTTTGGCATTTAATGGCAAACATCTCGTCCATGAATACGTCCTCCTTTGCGCAGGGGCTGTCGACATTAAGTATGTCGGGCAGGCAGGCACATGCCCATACCCATGTGGCCCAAAATGGAGCACCCGGTCGGACAAGAAGGGCCGCTCGTTAGCTCCAGCAGACCATTACTGCATTTTCTGAGCACCGGCGCACGGTGCGCCCATGCGAGCTACACTATCCCCTTAACCATGATTGTGAGGACGATCGCCATGCTATTTGTAAATCGGCTGGTACATACGCTTGTTCCCGGCAGCGAGGGCGAGCCGGTCGATACGACTCGCCGTACCAACGCGGGCTTTGCCGCAAGCCTCATTTGCATTGGCCTCAACATTACCCTGTGTCTGGCCAAGGGCATCGCGGGCCTACTCGCCGGCTCCGTCTCGCTCATCGCCGACGCCTTCAACAATCTCTCCGATGCGTCGAGCAACATCGTGAGCCTGCTCGGATTCCGACTTGCCAGCCGCCCGGCAGACGAAGACCACCCCTATGGCCACGGCCGCTACGAATACCTCGCCGGTCTGGTTGTCGCCGTCCTCGTTTGTGCCGTCGGCATCAACCTGGTGCTCGAGTCCGTTACCAAGATCATCAAGCCCTCCCCCACCGCTTACACACTCGTTTCCCTTGCGGCACTGGCTACATCCATGCTCGTCAAGTTCTGGATGGCGGCGTTCAACCGCACGCTGGGCAATCGCATCGACTCGGAGACGCTCATCGCCACGGCGCAGGATTCCAAAAACGATGTCATCGCCTCGGGCTCGGTCTTGGCGGCGGCGCTCATTTCGCAAACGACCGGCTTTGACCTCGATGGCTGGGCGGGCCTGGGCGTGGGCATCTTCATTTGCATCAGCGGCATGGGCCTGGTGCGCGACGCCACCAGCCCGCTGCTGGGACAAGCGCCCGACCCCAAACTCGTCCAGGAAATCCGCGACAGGATCATGTCGTACCCCCAGGTCCTGGGCACTCATGACCTCATGGTGCACGACTACGGCCCCGGCCGCCAGTTTGCCAGCGCACACGTGGAAATGCCCGGCGAGGGCGATGCCTTTGAGCACCACGAGATTCTGGACACCATCGAACACGATATCAAACGCCAGATGGGCATCGCCATCACGTTGCACTGCGACCCCATTGCAACAACCGGCGATGACTTGCGCGGCTGGGTCAAGCGCGGCGTAGCGCAGATCGACCCCGCGCTTTCCATCCACGACTTGCACGAGCACGACGGCTTTGTTTCGTTTGACCTGGTGCGTCCCGACGGCTTTGACATATCCGACGAGGAGCTGCTGGAGCTCGTCACGCGCATCGTGCACGAGCGCAGGCCCGATGCATCATGCGTCATCACGTTTGACTCCGGCTTTAGCTCGCCCGAGCGTCCGGCAGAGCAGCTGTAATCGACAGCAAAACGGGACGCAGGACCGCCGACCAGCGCGCCTATGCGCCCGGTCACGCGATCCTGCGTCCCGTTTTTGTTTGCACCGCTAAGGCTCTAGCCGCTCGGCCGCTAGTTTCCCTGTGCGCCCGAAATGCCGTTTTGTAGGGCGTTCCAGGCATCCGTCGCCATGTCTCCCAAGTTCTGCGCGGTATCGCCCAGGTTTTGTGCCGTATCGCCCAGCTCTTGCGCCTTGTCTCCCAATTCCTGCGCCTTATTGCTCAGGTCCTCCAGCGTGTTGGAGCTCGAGCTGTCCGTGGTGCCTTGATCGCCGGACGCATTGCCCGACGAGCCGTCCTTGCGCGTAAGCTGGACCTCCAGGTTGCCGTCAGCGTTGTAGTAGGCAGATGTGACGACCCAGTTGGCATCGACAACAGGCGTCGAGCCGTCGTCAGTCAGAATCACAGCATTCGAAAGATCTGCGCCGCGCGACTTGAGGAGCTTCTTGGCGTTGGACCAGTACTGCCCC
>CABSBK010000194.1 GCA_902475865.1 uncultured Collinsella sp. | reverse complement strand
AACTTGCGGTGGAATAGTTCCTGTTTGCGGCAGAATAGGGGCCAAGCAGGAACTATTCCACCGCAATTGAAGGGGGCTGTCGTGGGCCATCGGGATTCATGTGATGATTTACGTGGGGTTCGTTGGGGCGTTTTGGGCGCTGGGCGCATTTCGCATCGATTTGCATCGTCGCTCAAGGAGGTGGACGGGGCACGGCTTGTGGCTGCCGCCGGTCGCACTCCTTCGCATGTTGAGGAATTTTGCCGAGCGTTTTCGATTGATGCCGCGCACAGTTATGCCACGGCTGACGATAGCGGCGATGCGGCTTATGACGCGCTGATTGCCGACCCCGATGTCGACGCAATTTACTTGGCTCTTCCACATGGCATGCATGCGCATTGGGTCTGTCGGGCACTGCGCGCGGGAAAGGCCGTGCTGTGCGAAAAGCCGGCCGTTTTGAATGAAGAAGAGGCCCATGCGATCGCCTCCGTTTCCCGTGAGTGCGGTGTGCCGTTTATGGAGGCGATGAAAAATCGGTTTTGCCCGATGCGCACTCGCGTGAAGGACTTGCTTGCGTCGGGCGAGCTCGGCCGTATCGTCTCGATTGAAAGCGTGCAAAAACTCGATTATGGTGAGCCCCCTTCGAGTTATCTGCTCGACCCGTTGCAGGGTGGTTGTCTATATGACATGGGCTGCTATGCGGTCGGGTGGTTTGAGGATCTACTTGCGGGTGCGTGCGATGTTTCGTCTCGTGAAGTTCGCTGGCGTGACGTATCGGGCGGCCACGTGGATTGGGCCGACGAGATCCGTATGAGCGTCGGCGGCATACCCATTCATATGGTGTGCGACGGCAAAGCAGCATATGAAAGCCGTTTGACGATTGCCTGCGAGCGGGGCTCGTTGGAAATCGAGCGCCTCCATCGCCCCGAGCTCGCCCATGTGAAGTACTCCGACGGACGAATGCTCGAAATAAATGCTCCGTTTGGGGTCGATGATTTCTACGGCGAAATCCAGCATGCGACCCAGCTCATCCGGGCGGGGAAACTCGAGAGTCCCGTCATGCCCCTTGCCGCCACACAGCGCTGCGCGCGTATTATCGATGCAATCCGTCTGGCCCTCTAGGACTTGGCGCTGACGCGTAGGGGATCATGACGCTGGCGCCCGTAACCATAGTGCTTGGTGGCCTGCATCTCTGATGCCCCTTTTATAAGTTGCGGTGGAATAGTTCCTGTTTGCGACAGGAACTATTTCACCGCAACTGATGAGGGGGAGCTGGGGATGCTGACGATTGGGTGCCATCTTTCGACGACGAAGGGCTATCGGGCGATGGGGGAGACGGCGCTATCCATTGGCGCCAATACCTTTGCATTCTTTACGCGCAACCCGCGCGGCGGCAAGGCGAAAGACCTTGACATGGATGATGTGGCGGCCCTGCGTGACCTTATGGCGCAAAATGATTTTGGCCCACTCGTGGCGCATGCCCCGTATACCTATAACCCCTGCTCGGCCAAAGAGCGGGCGCGCGAGTTTGCCTTGGAGGCAATGGCCGAGGACTTGCAGCGTCTGGAAGCACTGCCCGGCAACTACTACAACTTCCACCCCGGCGCGCATGTGGGGCAGGGGACCGATGCCGGCATTCAGATGATCGTCGACACCTTGTGCCAGGTGATGTTTGAGGGGCAGCAGACGACGGTGCTGCTCGAGACCATGGCCGGCAAGGGCACCGAGGTGGGCCGCAGCTTTGAGGAGCTGGCGCTCATCATCGAGGGCGTTGCCGACAAGCGCCCCGAGCTGTCGGCCAAGTTGGGCGTTTGCCTGGACACCTGCCATGTGAATGACGCCGGCTATGACATCGTCCACGATCTTGACGGTGTGCTTGACGAGTTCAATCGTGTGGTGGGTATCGAGCGCCTGCGCGCCGTGCATATCAATGACTCCAAGAACCCCTGCGGCGCCCATAAGGATCGCCACGAGTGCATCGGCAAGGGCTACCTGGGTAGTGAAGAGTTTGGCGGCGGTATGCAGGTTATGCAGAATATTGTATCGAATGGCCGCCTGCGCGCATTGCCATTCATTTTGGAGACACCGAACGAACTTGCAGGTTATGCGTCTGAAATCAAGCTGTTAAGGTCGTTGCAGCAGTAATGGCTGCCATAAACTGAAGTGCTCCATTCACGTTATGGGTTTGTTTCAATCAGTTTTCTAATTGCAGATTCTTCCAAGCGGGTGCATAATAACCCTCAGTTTTTGCAGACCTCTGAATCACGTGGGGTCATTGGAAGGAGACTGATTATGAAGCTGAAGAAGCTTGGCGCACTTGCCGCCACGGGTGCTATGGCGCTCGCCCTCGCTCTGACGGGCTGCGGCTCGTCCAACGCCACCTCTGGTTCTAATGCCGGTTCCAGCAGCTCTGACGACGCTAAGGTCGAGAAGGTCGACGGCTCCAAGGAGTACGCGCTCGTCAAGGACGGTACGCTGACCGTCGGCACCTCTGCCGAGTACGCTCCGTTTGAGTACAAGGATGACAACGGCGATTATCAGGGCTTTGACCTTGAGCTCATCAAGGCTATCGGCGACAAGCTGGGCCTGGATGTCGAGTATGTCAACAATGACTTTGACACGCTGGTTCCGGGCGTCGCTTCGGGCGCCAAATATGACGTCTCCATCGCGGCTATCACCGACACGCCCGAGCGTGAGAAGGAAGTCACGTTCTCCGATTCCTACTACATGGACGATCAGGCTATCGTGACCAAGGTCGATAACACCGACATCACGGCCGACAACTACAGCGAGAAGCTCAACAACGCCGACGCTACCATCATCGTCCAGTCTGGCTCGACCGCCGAGTCCTTTGCCCAGGAGAACTTCCCCAAGGCCAAGATCGTCCCCTACAAGGACGCTACCGAGTGCTTCAGCGCCCTGCAGTCCGATAAGGGCGACGCCGTAGTCACCAACCGCTCCGTTGCCAGCCAGCTGACCGCCGAGCAGTTCAACACCTGCCAGACCATTAAGCAGATCAGCACCGGCGAGGAGTACGCCATCGCCATCAACCAGGGCAACACCAAGCTCAAGGACGATATCAACCAGGCCATCAAGGACCTGACCGACGACGGTACCGTCGACGCTCTCATGGCTAAGTACAACATCAAGTAAAATAGCTACTTGATTGCGCGCGGGCCCTTTCCGTTTTGGCGGAGAGGGCCTTTGCGCTTCTTGAATGGGCGTCATCCCGCCCCGTTATGTCGGCAACTTAAACGTTAGG
>CABSBK010000193.1 GCA_902475865.1 uncultured Collinsella sp. | reverse complement strand
GGCATGAACCAGTTTAAGGAGTACTACCAGGGCAAGAAGACTATGAAGGAGATCGGCGCGATCTCCTGCCAGAAGTGTGTCCGCACCAACGACATCGACTGCATCGGCGAGGACGGCCGTCACCTGTCGTTCTTCGAGATGCTCGGTGACTTCTCCTTTGGCGGCGTCTCCAAGCAGCAGGCTTGCGCTTGGGCCTTCGAGCTCATCACCAAGGAGTTCAAGCTGCCGCTCGACCGCCTGTACTTTACCGTCTTTACCGAGGACGACGAGACCCACGACGTGTGGCGTTCTCTGGGCGTTGCCGAGGACCACATCTCCCGCCTGGGCGAGGACGACAACTTCTGGGCCGCCGGCCCCACCGGCCCCTGCGGTCCGTGCTCCGAGATCTACTTTGACATGGGCGAGGAGGTCGGTTGCGGCAGCCCCGACTGCAAGCCCGGCTGCGACTGCGACCGCTTCCTTGAGTTCTGGAACCTCGTGTTTACCCAGTACGACCGCCAGGAGGACGGCTCCATGCCGGAGCTGCCGCACCGCAACCTCGATACGGGCATGGGCCTGGAGCGCATGGCCGCCATCATGCAGCACAAGACCGCCAACTACGACGGCGATTTGATGCAGCACCTCATCAAGCTGGGCGAGGAGATCAGCGGCAAGACCTATGACGCCGACGATTACTCTGGTGCCAGCCGCTCCCTGCGCATCATCGCCGACCACTCCCGTGCCGTCGACTTCATGATCTCTGACGGCATCCTGCCCGGTAACGAGGGTCGCGAGTACGTCCTTCGTCGCCTGCTCCGCCGTGCCGTGTTCCACGGCCGCCTGCTGGGCATCGAGGGCGCCTTCCTGACCAAGTTCATCGACGAGGTCAACGCTCAGATGGGCGAGGCCTATCCCGAGCTGCTCAAAAACGTCGCGCTCGTTAAGGGTATCGTCGCTTCCGAGGAGGAGCGCTTCTCCACGACGCTCGACAACGGTCGCGTCTACCTGGACGAGGCCCTGGCAGCGCTTGCCGATGGCGCCGTGCTCCCGGGTGATGTCGCCTTTAAGCTGCACGACACCTTTGGTTTCCCCATCGACCTGACCGTCGAGATTGCCGGCACCGCTGGCCATGACGTCGACATGGACGGCTTCACCGCCTGCATGGAGGACCAGAAGGCCCGTGCTCGCGCCAATGTCAAGGGCGACGCCTGGGGTAGCTTCAACGACGTGTGGGTCGAGCTTTCGGACAAGGTCGCTGCGACCGAGTTCGACGGCTATGACAACGATGTGATCGAGGGCGCCAAGGTTGTCGCCATCGTGCGCAACGGCGAGTCCGTCGAGTCCGCTGCCGCGGGCGAGGATGTCGAGGTCGTGCTCGACCGCACCCCGTTCTATGCCGAGATGGGTGGCCAGCAGGGTGACGCCGGCGAGCTTTCCTCCGAGGGCGTTTCGCTGACCGTTTCCGATACCAAGAACCACAACGGCCTGTATGCCCACGTCGCGCTCGTCGCCGAGGGCACGCTGACCGTCGGTGCTACCGTGACCGCCGCGCTCGACGCCGAGCGCCGTGGCTTCCTGCGCCGCAACCACACCGCCACCCACCTGCTTGACGCCGCGCTTAAGCACGTCCTGGGCGAGCATGTCTCTCAGGCCGGCTCGCTGGTGACGCCCGAGCATCTGCGCTTTGACTTCACGCACTTTGAGGCCCTGTCCTCCGAGCAGCTCAAGGCTGTTGAGGACCTGGTCAACCAGCAGATCTTTGCATCTAAGCCGGTCGTGACCCGCGTCATGGGCATCGACGAGGCCAAGGCCGCGGGTGCCGTCGCCCTGTTTGGCGAGAAGTATGGCGACGTCGTCCGCGTCGTTTCCGTGGGCGCCGAGGACCAGCCGTTCTCCCGCGAGCTCTGCGGTGGTACGCATGCTGCCAACACTGCCGAGATCGGCCTGTTCAAGATTATCTCCGAGTCCTCCACGGGCTCGAACGTCCGCCGTATCGAGGCCGTTACCTCTAAGGGCGCCCTCGACTACATGGCCGACCGCCTGGCACTCGTTGACGCCGCTGCCGCTGCGCTCAAGTGCCGCGTTGACGAGGTTCCCGCTCGTGTGGAGAACCTGCAGGCCGAGCTGCGCGAGACGTCTAACAAGCTCAAGAAGGCGCTGACCGGTGGCTCCTCCGACGCTATCTCCAGTGCCATCGAGGGTGCCGTCGAGCTCGACGGCTATAAGCTCGTCGTCGCTGAGCTCCAGGGCCTTGAGGCTGCTGACCTGCGCAACGTCTGGGATACCGTGCACCAGAAGGTCGCCGGCCCTGTCGCCTGCGTCGTTGCCAGCGTGACCGAGAAGGGCACGCCTGCGTTGCTCGCCGCCGGTTCCGACGACGCCGTGAAGGCCGGTTTCCACGCCGGTAACGTGATTAAGCAGATTTCGGGCCTGGTCGACGGTCGCGGTGGCGGCCGTCCCAACATGGCCCAGGCCGGTGGCAAGAACGCCGCCGGTATCGCCGATGCCCTCGCGGCCGCCAAGACCGCGCTCGGCGCCTAAGTAGTCGCTGTGGTCGCGCTCGCGCTGGACATAGGGGAGACCAGGATCGGCATCGCCGTCTCGAGCCGTGATGGCAAGATGGCGATGCCCGTCAAGGTGCTCCCGGCCGCCGAGGTTACCGGTATGGCCAAGACGTTCCGTTACCTGGTCGAGGACTATGAGCCCGCCATCTTGGTGAGCGGGCGTCCCCTGACCATGGCCGGCGAGCCCGGCCCCCAGGCCGAGCGCGTTGCCGCCGTAGCGCAAAAGATCGCCGACGAGCTCGATCTTCCGCTGGAGTTTGAGGACGAGCGCCTGTCCTCGCAAGAGGCCAAGCGTATCCTGCGCGAGCAGGGACTCAACGAAAAGCAGATGAGGGGCAAGATCGACATGATCGCCGCCAGCCTGTTCTTGGAGACGTGGCTCGATCGCAAAAACGAGGAGGTTTCGCATGTCTAGCGCTTTCGATCCGCGCCAGCCGAATCGTACACGACAGCCTGCGCCACGCCCTGTATCGTCCGGTCAGCGTCCGATGCAACCGACTCAGCGCGCAGCCCAACCCGCCGCACGTTCGGCGCAGCCCTCTTCTCGCCCCACTCAGCCCACTCAGCGTCCAGGCCAGCAGCCTGTTCGTCGTCCTGCTCAGCAGTCTGCTGCCCATACAGCCCAGCCCGCGGGCGGTTCCCGCTTTAAGCAGCAGGCTCCTGCCCAGCGCACGGAGGGACAGGCACCGCAATCACGCTCCCAC
>CABSBK010000192.1 GCA_902475865.1 uncultured Collinsella sp. | reverse complement strand
TGGAGGAAATACCCCGGCGACTCGGGGCTTCCCCGGCCTCGCAGCTACGAGAGCGACGTTCTCAGCAACTCGTTGAAGAGCTTCGGGTTGCCCTTGCCGCGGCTCGCCTTCATGCACTGGCCCACCAAAAAGCCGATGACCTTCTGGTTGCCGTCACGATACTGCTGCGCCTGCTCGGCACAGTTAGCCAGCACCTCGTCCACGATCGGCTGCAACGCGCCGGCATCGCTCACCTGACGCATGCCGCGCTCGTCGACAATCTTGTTGGGGTCGTCGCCAGTCTGGGCCATGGCCTCAAAGACCTCGTGCGCTTGGTTGGAGCTGATGGCATCGGTCGCCAGCAGCTTGGCAAGAGCGGCCACCTGAGCCGGCACGATGCCGGACTCGGCCAGCGAGACGCCTGCGCCCTTAAGGTAGGCGATTATCTCGTTCACCAGCAGGTTTGCGACCGTCTGGGCCTCCTTGCCAGCCATACCGGCAGCGGCAGCCTCAAAGAAGTCGGCAAACTCCGGATCGCCGGCGATCTGCTCGGCATCGGCCGCCTTAATGCCAAAGTCGGCCTCAAAACGGACGCGCTTGGCATCGGGCAGCTCGGGAATCTCGCCACGGCAGCGGTCGATGAACTCGTCGTCCAGATCGAACGGAGCCAGGTCGGGGTCGGGGAACAGACGATAGTCGTCGGCCGTCTCCTTAACGCGCATGACCACGGTGCGCTTGCGGCTGGGCTCCCAGTGGCGGGTCTCCTGATAGATGATGCCGCCTTCCTCGAGCACCTCGGCCTGGCGGCAGATCTCGTAGGCAAGGCCATCGTGCAGGCTCTTGAACGAGTTGAGGTTCTTGAGCTCAGTCTTGGTGCCCAGCTTGGTCTCGCCGCGGCGGCGCAGCGACACGTTGCCGTCGCAGCGCATGGAACCCTTCTCCATGGAGCAGTCCGAAATGCCCAGCGTCACAAAGATGCGACGGAGCTTTTCCATAAACAGGCGCGCTTCCTCGGGCGTGCGCAGATCGGGCTCAGTCACGAGCTCAATCAAAGGCGTGCCGCAGCGGTTGTAGTCGACGAGCGACTCGGCCGCGGCGGTAATGCGGCCCTCGGCACCGCCCACGTGCACCATCTTGGCGGCATCCTCCTCCATGTGGATGCGCAGGATGCGGATAGGCACCGTGTAGGAACCGTCCTCGCGACGCTCGGGCATCTGCAGGTTAGACGCGTCATAGCTGGCCAGATGGCCGGCGTGCTGATTGCCCTCGCGCATGGTCGACGTCATGGACGTGGACAGGCCCTCGGCGTTGGCCGAGGCGCTCGCCAGGCTCTGAGCCTCGGCCTCGCCAAACGCGCAATCGGGGCGCTCGGCGGCACCGCGACCGGTCACGTCCAGATCCAGGTGACCGTACATGGCAAAGGCGACCGGACCCTGCGTGGTCTGGAAGTTCTTGGCCATGTCGGGATAGAAGTAGTGCTTGCGGTAGAACATCGAGTGGCGCTGGATCTCGCAGTTGGTGGCGAGACCGGCCTTGACGATGCTCTCGATGGCGCGCTTGTTGGGAACCGGCAGGGCGCCGGGCAGGCCCAGGCACACCGGGCACACGTTGGCGTTGGGCTCGTCATCGTGGCTGAGCTTGCAGTTGCAGAACATCTTAGTATCGAGTGCGGTGAGCTCGGTATGGATCTCCAGGCCGATCACGGCCTCCCAATCCTGCAGGACCTCGGAAAGCTCCTTCATTACAGCTCGCCTCCCTTCCCGGCAAAATCGGGCGCGACGGAAAGCGCGGGCGCACCCGTGGCGGCATCGGCAAAGCCGCGCTCCAGGGCGCGGGCAAACGTGAGCAGCTGACGGTCCTTAAACGCCGGACCCACCAGCTGGGCAGAAACGGGCAGCTTGCTGTCCTCGCCCAGGCCCAGCGGCACCGAGATGCCACCGTTGCCGCAGATGTTGAGCGAAATGGTGTACAGGTCGGAGAGGTACATCTGCGTGGGGTCGCTGATCTCGCCAAACTTAAAGGCCGTGCGCGGCGAGGCGGGCATAAGGATGGTGTCCACCTTGGCATACGCGGCATCGTAGTCCTGTGTGATGAGCGTGCGGGCCTTTTGCGCGGCGTAGTAGTACTTGTCGTACACGCCCGAGCTCAGCAGGTAGGCGCCGAGCATCTGACGGCGCTTGGCCTCGGCACCAAAGCCGTGGGCACGCGAGAGCGAGCTCTGGTCGGACAGGTTAGCGCAGCCCTCCTCCTGGTAGCCGTAGCGAATGCCATCGAAGCGGGCCAGGTTGGAGAACGCCTCGGCCGGGCCGATGACGTAGTAGGCGGCGATGGCGGCGTCCAGGTGCGGCAGGTCGACCTCGACCAGCTCGGCGCCCTGGTTCTGCAGCTCCTGGGCGGCGCGCTGAACAGCGGCCTTGACCTCGGGCGTCAGGCCCTCGGCCTCCATAAACGCGGGAATGATGCCCACGCGCTTGCCCTCGATGCTGTCGTTGAGATGCTCGGTAAAGTCGACGGCGCAATCCTGGCTGGTGCAGTCGTACGGATCGTGGCCCGAGCCGGTAAGCGCGTTCATGGCCAGCGCGACATCCTCGACCGTGCGGCCAAAGGGGCCCACCTGGTCGAGCGACGAGCCAAAGGCCACCACGCCGTAACGGCTCACGGCGCCATACGTGGGCTTAAAGCCCACCACACCGCACAGCGACGCCGGCTGGCGAATGGAGCCGCCGGTGTCCGAGCCCAGCGAGAGCGCGACCTCGCCCGCGGCGACGGCGGCAGCGGAGCCGCCCGAGGAGCCGCCGGGCACGCGCTCGGTATCCCAGGGGTTGTTGGTGCGGTGGAACGCCGAGCTCTCGGTGGAGCTGCCAAAGGCAAACTCGTCCATGTTGGCCTTGCCCATGGGCAGACAGCCGGCATCGAGCATGCGCTGGACGCAGGTGGCGGTGTAGACGCTCTGGTAGTTCTCGAGCATACGGGAAGCGCAGGTGGTGCGCGTGCCCACGAGGTTCATGTTGTCCTTGATGGCCAGCGGCACGCCCGCAAGCGGGGGCAGCGGCTTGCCTGCGGCACGGTCGGCATCCACGCGCGCGGCGGCCTCGAGCGCAAGCTCGGGCGCCACCTGCAGGAATGCCTGGACCCCGCCCTCGCGCGCCTCGATGGCGGCAAGGGAGGCCTGGGCCACCTCGGTAGCGGTAAAGTCGCCGGCGACAACACCCGCGGCGATTTGGGCGGCGGTAAGGGAATCGAAGCTTAGCGCCATTACTCGCTCTCCCCCTCT
>CABSBK010000191.1 GCA_902475865.1 uncultured Collinsella sp. | reverse complement strand
GCGCCATAGAACCACGAATATGTCGTGTTTCGCTTACTTGCGATCGAGCTTGCGGACAGCAACGCGCTTGCTGTACTCATCGACGTGACCGAAGTCGCCGATGCCCACGGACTCGGCAACGTTGGCGCCGGTGGCCATAGCGAGCTTCATGGCCTCCTCGACGTTGTCGCGATCCCTGTACCACTTGTGCAGGAACGCGGCGAGGGTGCAGTCGCCGGCGCAGACGGAAGAGACCAGCTTGATGTTGAACTCACGCTTGGCGTACCAGATGTCCTCGCCGTTGGAGAAATAAGCATCGCCGCGGCTACCACGGGTGAGCAGCACGTTCTGGACGCCGGCGTCGTGGGCGAGCTTCATGGCAACGCGGACCTCGTCGTCGGTGTCGACCGGCACGCCGAAGATGGCCTTCATCTCGTGATGGTTCGGCTTGATGAGCAGCGGCTTCTTGTGAGCGAGCTCCTTGAGCTTGTCGGAGGACAGGTCCAGGACAACGTCGGCGCCACGAGCCTGTGCGTGCTCCATGACCTTAGCCAGGAAATCGGGCGTAGCTTTGGGAGGCACGGAACCAGAGACGATCAGGCACTCAAGGTCGCCCGCGGTGTCCAGGATGTTGTAGAGCTCCTCCTGGTGCTGCGGCGTAATCGGTGCGCCGGGGTTCAGGATGCCGTACTCGTGCTGGCCATCGTTGACGTAGGTGTTGATACGCGTGATACCGTCGGTCCAGACCGGGCGGCACAGGCAACCCAGGTTCATGACCTCCTCGACGATGAACTTGCCCGTGAAGCCAGCGAAGAAGCCGAGCGCGACGGTGTCGACACCCATCTTCTTAAAGGCGAAGGACACGTCGAGGCCCTTGCCGTTAGCCGTGTAGCTGGCCGAGCCGGTGCGGACGTTCTCGTCGGGCTCGAGCGGAGAGCTCGAAACCGTCATGTCGACAGCCGGGTTAGCGGTTAGCGTGTAGAACATTTACAGTACCCCCTGTATATGTGAGGGCCGCGTGGCCGGCCTATTCCAACCACGCGGTTACCTCTGATACCAAATTAGCGAGCTGCGGACTCGAGCAGTGCCTTGACCTCGGCGGCGGTGTTGCAGGCGAGCGCCTTCTCAGCGAGCTCGTCGCACTCGGCCTTGGTCCACTGGCTGATGGTCTTGCGGGCGCGCAGGATCGACGGAGCGCTCATCGAGAACTCCTCCAGGCCCCAGCTGATCAGCAGCGGCTCAAGCAGCGGATCGGCAGCGGCCTCACCGCACATACCGACCATAATGCCAGCCTTCACGCCGCTCTCGATGATGTTCTTGAGCGAGCGGAGCACGGCGGGATAGTACACCTGGTACAGGTTGGAGATGGTGTCGTTGCCACGGTCGGCGCACATGGTGTAGCCGATCAGGTCGTTGGTGCCGATGGAGAAGAAGTCGGCGACCTCGGCCAGGCGGTCAGCGAGCAGCGAAGCGGCGGGCGTCTCGACCATGATGCCGACCTCGATGTTCTCGTTGAACTTGCGACCCTCTTCGGTCAGCTCGGCCTTGCACTGCTCGACGAGTTCCTTGACAGCCAAAACCTCCTCGACGCAGGTGACGAGCGGGATCATGATCTTGACGTCGCCGAAGGCGCTGGCGCGCAGCAGGGCGCGGAGCTGGACCTTGTACTGGTCGGGATTGGCCAGGCAGTAACGCACGGCGCGGAAGCCCATGAAGGGGTTATCTTCCTTGACCATGTGCAGGTACGGGATCTCCTTGTCGCCACCCACATCGAGCGTACGGATGATGACGGGAGCGCCCTTGAGCGCACTGGCGACCTTGCGATAGGCGTTGAACTGCTCCTCCTCGGAAGGAAGCTCGGCGGAGTCCATGAATAGGAACTCGGAGCGGAACAGGCCAATGGCCTCGGCGTCGTGATCGAGTGCGTTGGGCACGTCATCGGGGTTACCGATGTTGCAGGCGATGATCTTCTTGATGCCATCGGCAGTCACGGACGGCTTGCCGCGGAAGGCCTCGAGGGCTGCCTTCTCGGCAGCGAAGGCCTCGGCCTTGGCGGTGTAGGCGGCGAGCGTCTCCTCGTCGGGATCGGCCTCGACGATGCCCTTGCCACCGTCGACGACAACGGTCATGCCGTTGCGCAGCGCGGTGCAGCTGTTGGAAACCGAAAGGACGGCCGGGATCTCGAGGGCACGCGCGATGATCGCGGAGTGCGACGTGCGGCCACCGGTCTCGGTGACGATACCGGCAACGTGGGCCTTATCGATCGTGGCGGTCATGGACGGCGTAAGGTCGTGCACGACAACGACGGTGTTCTCGGGCAGGACGGAGAGGTCGACGACCTCCTTGCCCAGCAGCTCGGCCAGAATACCGGTGCGGATGTCGGCGATGTCGGCCGCGCGCAGACGGAACATCTCGTCGTCCATGGACAGAAACATGTTCTCGAACATGGTCGAGGTGTCCATGAGCGCCTGCTCGGCGCAGGTGCCGCCGTCAATGGCGGCGTTGATGGCGTCGGTCATGCCCGGGTCCTGAGCCAGGACAATGTGTCCGCTCATGATCTCGGCCTCGGCCTCGCCCACCGTCTCCTTCATGTGGTCGGCCTGAGCCTGGGTCTTCTCACAGAAGACCGAAAGAGCGGACTGATAGCGCTCCTTCTCTGCTGTCGAATCAGCAACCTCGTGCGGCTCAAACGTCAAGTCGGGATCGGCGGCGACCATGACGGTGCCGATACCGATGCCCTCGGAAGCGTTGACTCCCTGATACATTCCCATTCCTCTCTCCGTGTCATGTGATAAAGCGTTTTGCCATATCCATGACAAAAGAGCGCAGCTACCTTAAAACAGGTCACTGCGCCCCCAAATATGAACTTAGTTGTTCAACATGCGACCCGTTTGAGTTCTACTCGCCAAGACCGCTCTTGATGAGCTCGATGGCAGCAGCCAGAGCATCCGCCTCGTCAGCGCCGTCGCACTTGACCTCGGTGCCGCAGGGGATACCAGCAGCCATGAGGGCCATCGGGGACTTGCCGTTGACCTCCTTCTCGGGGGTGACGACCGTCACGTCGCAGGCGTACTTGCCCATGGTGGAGGCGAAGAGGCCAGCCGGACGCATGTGAAGACCCTGAGGATTAACGAGGGTAGCCTTCTCAGAAACCATAATTGACTCCTTTTTTGTGTTTAACCCCTGTCAGCCATGCGACAGGAGCCATATTCACGACGTTGTTTATATTAACTCACATCAAACTGTTTTTCATTGTGTTTCGCACGAATTATTGGACGGATGTCGTTCCT
>CABSBK010000190.1 GCA_902475865.1 uncultured Collinsella sp. | reverse complement strand
CCCTCAACGTCATGGTCGATGGCCTTGCCCAGGTCATGCAGAAGACCGGCGCGCTTGGCGGTCACTACATCCAGACCAAGCTCGGAAGCCATAACGCCGCACAGGTCGGAGACCTCAAGCGAGTGCTGCAGCACGTTCTGACCAAACGAGGTGCGGTAGCGCAGAGCGCCCAGGGTCTTGACGATCTCGGGGTGCAGATCGTGGATACCGGTATCGAAGGCGGCCTGCTCGCCGGCCTCGCGCACACGCTGCTGAACCAAGTCTGCGGCCTTGTGATACATCTCCTCGATGCGGGCGGGGTGGATACGGCCATCGGCAATGAGGTTCTCAAGTGCCACGCGGGCAGTCTCACGACGGACCGGATCGAAGCTCGAAAGCACGACGGTCTCGGGCGTATCGTCAATCACGAGGTTGACGCCGGAAACCTGCTCGAAGGTGCGGATGTTGCGGCCCTCGCGACCGATGATGCGACCCTTGAGGTCATCGGAGGGAATGTGTACGGACGTAACGGTGACCTCGGCGGTATGGTCGGCGGCGCAACGCTGAATCGCCAGGGAGAGAATCTCCTGAGCGGTCTTGTGGCACTCGGCGCGGACCTGCTGCTCGGACTCACGGATGATGGTGGCCGCCTCGTGGGTAACCTCGCCGCGGACCTTGTCGAGAAGCTCCTTGTGAGCGTCCTCGCGCGTAAGGTCGGCAATACGCGCGAGCTCGGAAGTCTGCTTGGCGCAGAGCTCCTCAAGCTCGCGAGAGCGCTTCTCGACCTGACCGGCCTGGCTGGACAGCTGATGCTCGCGCTTATCGAGCGCATCGTTGCGGCGATCGAGCGATTCCTCGCGCTGCATCACGCGTTTTTCGAGCGTGCGAATCTCGCTCTTACGCTGCTTATCCTCGGCCTCGGCGGCCTGCTTGTTCTTGATGATCTCTTCCTTAGCCTCGAGCAGAGCCTCTTTTTTGAGGGTCTCGGCCTGACGCTTTGCATCACCGATCAAGGACTCTGCCTGCGCGTGCGCCGACTGGATCTTTTCGTCGGCCTCGTGAAGACTACCCTGCTTGGCGGTGCGCATGTAGGCAATGGCGGCGATGGCACCCAAAACGAGGCCAACGAGCGCTGCAATGATAGGCATGCTCACTCCTTTTTATGGATTCGTTACACAGCAAAGCGAACCGTCCTTACGAACGGCTCGCGACATTTGAGTAATATGGGCGCAGCTTATGCGGGTCGGATACAGATAAACATATAAACAAACTCATCACAGATGAGCACATATCACAAAGCAAATGACAGTGATTATCCTACGTTGAACCGCAACAACTGTCAAATAAACGCACCCGGCACGGCACCAATCGAGCGGTGAACGGCAGGGGCGTAACGGGTGCTACGCTTACACGGCGCATTCCTCGCTTAAGGCATCGAGGCGCGCCTTAACGGCATCAGCGGCGATGTGATACGAAAAACCCTTACTCATCAAAAACCTGACGAGCTTTTCGAATGCACGGACCTCGGGGACGCGACGTTTAGCGAGCAAGGCCGAAGCGCGGGCCAAGTCGTCATCCACGGCAAAATATGCCTCGGGATACCCGGGGATATCGTCAAGCACGACATGACGACGCTTGAGCTCAACCTCGATCTTGCGCTGTCCCCAGCCGCGACGTTTGCGCTCTTCGATAAAGTACGAACAAAAGCGGTTCTCGTCCAAAAACCGATACTCGGTCGCTCGAGCAACCGCAAAATCGATCGCGGGCTGTCGAAAGCCATAGCGAGCCAACTTATCGCGCACCTCGCCCGTGGCATGATCGCGGCGCGAAAGCATCTCGGTCACCATGGTGAGTGCACATTTGCGTTCGATAAGCTGCACCGCCTCGCGAAAGTCATCCCAATCACAGGGAAGATCGGGGCGGTTCTTAACGTACAGGCGCGCCACGCGCACGGGAATCCAAATGGAACGTTCGTAACCGCCCTCAAGATCGCAATCGATATGCGCACAGGGCTTTTTAGACGCATAACCGCTCGAGAACGAGGAGGCCGCTTTCTTATCGGGAAAGACGACCGTGGCCTCGGTCACCGTATACGACATGTCGGCATCCGCTACTCGTCGTCATCGTCGAGCATCGCGGAGCCATCGATGGCGTACAGCTCATCAAACTCCTCGGGGGCGGGCTGATCGGTCAACTCAACCTCAGAGGGAGCATCGTCGTCATACTCAAGACCGCAGGCAAGGCGAACCTTGTGCTCGATCTCGTCGGCGCAATCGGGGTGCTCGCGCAGGAACGTCTTGGCGGCCTCGCGACCATTGCCGAGCTTGTCCTCGCCATAGGCAAACCAGGACCCCATCTTTTTGCAAATGCCGCACTCGACGGCCATATCCAGAATCGAGCCCTCTTTGGAGATGCCGGTGCCGTACATGATGTCAAACTCAGCCGAGCTGAACAGAGCGGCCACCTTGTTCTTAGCAACCTTGGCACGCTCGCGATTGCCGATAACCTCGTCCTTGAGCTTGATGGTATCGATTTTGCGAATATCGATTCGCACGGAAGAGAAGAACTTGAGCGCGCGACCGCCCGTGGTGGTCTCGGGGTTACCGAACATGACGCCGATCTTCTCGCGCAATTGGTTAATGAAGATGCAGGTCGTGTTGGACTTGGAAAGCGAGCCGGCAAGCTTGCGGAGTGCCTGGCTCATCAAGCGAGCCTGCAGACCCACCGTCGTGTCACCGATCTCGCCTTCGATCTCGGCACGCGGAGTCAAGGCAGCAACAGAGTCAACGACGATGGCGTCGATGGCACCGGAGCGCACAAGCATATCGACGATCTCGAGCGCCTGCTCGCCCGTATCGGGCTGGGAAATCAAGACCTCATCGATATCGACGCCGATTCGCGCGGCATAGGTGGGATCAAGCGCGTGCTCGGCATCGATAAATGCAACAACGCCGCCCATGGCCTGCGCCTCTGCAAGGATCTCGAGCGAAAGCGTCGTCTTACCGGAAGACTCGGGCCCATAAATCTCGACGATACGGCCGCGCGGCACGCCGCCGATACCCAAGGCGGCATCGAGCGCCAGAGAGCCCGTCGGAATAGCCTCGACCTCGAGCTCCGGACCGCCGTCGCCATACCTCATGATAGAGCCCTGGCCGAACTTCTTCTCGATCTCGGCCTTGGTGGTGGCGATCATCTCATCGCGCTCTTTACCCGTCGTGCGTGCATGAACGGTACGTACGGGACCTGAATTCTTGGCCATGAATAGCCCTCCTCTTAACAACCTGAAACGATAATAAACGAACGG
>CABSBK010000189.1 GCA_902475865.1 uncultured Collinsella sp. | reverse complement strand
GGTCCACAAACTCGCCCGAAGCCTCAATATTCGATTGCAGAGTAAAATAGCTGTCCAACAAAGCCCCTCAACAAAACTAAGCGCGGCAACAAACAGCCTCAATAATACGGCAAAGACAGCACCGTTGCCCTCGCCAACAAGAACGGAAACGCCAATGATACCGTCACCAACAGGGAGAACCCGTCAGCGCGAGCAAGGTGCCTTGAAAGCCAAGGGCATTGACCTTATGGTCATGCCCGAAGGCTTGAAAGGCAGATTGCCGCGCTGACGGGTTCGCAGCGTCAACATAGTTGCCAAGTGGGCCTATAAGCCGGGTTCTGTCGTGAACGGTCATTTATCTTGTCTGCACGTTACCGTGCAGCTCCACGCACGCTACCCGAACGCGGACCGGGCCGGCCCATAGCGTTCCTATTCGCGCTTGCTCCGGATGGGGCTTGCCAAGCCGCCGTGTTGCCACGACGCTGGTGGTCTCTTACACCACCGTTTCAGCTTTTCCCTTTACGCCTTGCGGCGCAGGTGGGAGTCTTCTTTTCTGCGGCGCTTTCCGTCGGATCACTCCGCCCGGCCGTTAGCCGGCATCCCGCCCTCTGGAGCCCGGACTTTCCTCACGCGTGCTGCAAGCAGCACATCGCGCGACCGTCTGGCCCACTCAGCAGTGCAAGAGTGTAGCACACCGTTGCCGCAAGCAATGGCACAACACAAGCGTTCGACACGATAAACCAAGAACCACGCTATACAGTACAATAGGGTCGTCGATGGGCAACGTCGTCAGTCGAGACGCGACCGCGCTCCGCACCCCTCCGTCTACTCGGTGCGTTCCCGCCTCCTCCCCGAGGCGGGATGTCGGCATTTTTCATGCACCGACAATCCAATAGTCTGTGGACAGCCCGGGCAGCATTGCGCACGGGTAGCATCGCGTGCATCAGCAGCAAATGCAAAAAGAGACCCGTCCATTGCGGACGGATCCCTTAAACAAGTGATCGTCAAACCGATTTACTCGGCGTCGGTCTCCTCGTCCTTCTTCTCGGAAGGCAGCGGGGTGACCTCGATCTCGACGCCCAGAGTCTCAGCAGCGGACTTCATGGACAGGGAGATACGACGACGGTCGAGGTCGATCTCCATGACCTTGACCTGAACCTTGTCGCCCACGTGGGTGACCTGAGAAGGCTGATCGACGTGCTTGTTGGCCATCTCGGAAATGTGCACCAGGCCCTCGATGCCCTCGCCCAGGTCGACGAAAGCGCCGAACGGGACAAGCTTGGTCACAGTGCCCTCGACGATAGCGCCGACGGGGTACTTCTTGACCAGTGCGCGCCACGGATCCTCGGTGGTCTGCTTGAGACCAAGGGAGATGCGCTCGCGGTTGAGATCGACGTCGAGAACCTCGACCTCGACCTCCTGGCCGACCTTGACAACCTCGGAAGGATGGTTGACGTGGTTCCAGGAGAGCTCGGAGATGTGGATGAGGCCGTCGATACCGCCGAGGTCGACGAAGGCGCCGAAGTCGACGATGGAGGAAACGGTGCCCTGGAGACGCATGCCAGACTTGAGCTTGGACAGGATCTCGGAGCGCTCGGCCTTACGGGACTCCTCGAGCACGACGCGACGGGAGAGGACGACGTTGTTGCGGTTACGGTCCATCTCGATGACGCGGGCCTCGATGCGGGTGCCCATGTAGGAGGTGAGGTCCTTGACACGACGGAGATCGACGAGGGAAGCGGGCAGGAAGCCACGCAGGCCGATGTCGAGGATCAGGCCGCCCTTGACAACCTCGATAACCTCGCCCTCGACGTTCTCGCCGGAGTTGAACTTCTCCTCGATGCGGTTCCAAGCACGCTCGTACTCGGCACGCTTCTTGGACAGGACCAGACGACCGTCCTTGTCCTCCTTCTGGAGAACCAGAGCCTCGATGGGATCACCGAGTGCAACGATGTCTGCAGGGTTAGCGTCCTTGCGGATGGACAGCTCGCGGACCGGGATAACGCCCTCGGACTTGAATCCGATGTCAACGAGCACCTCGTCATGCTCGATCTTAACGACAGTGCCGTTAACGAGATCGCCCTCATCAAAGTCGGTAATCGTACCGTCGATGAGGTTGTTCATCTCCTCCTCGTTGACATCGTCAAGAGAGAAAATGGACGAGTTCTGAATCTCACTCAAAGGTGGACCCCTTTCGAACTACGGGGCCCCGATTGCTAGGACCTACAGAAGGGTGCGACAAGCACACAACGTTTAGGAACACTCGGGAGCCGACAGATACTAATGTGACGCTTATGCAATCACGTTCGTATAGGTTACGGGGAAATCATTTCGATTTCAAGCGTGAACTGCGATTTTTTACTCGTATGGAGACTTTTTCGCAATCTTGTGGACGACCGTCTCCATAAGTTGACGATAGGCAGTTAGGCATACGGCTTTGGGGTAAAGTATCCGGAACAACGATTCTGGAACGATTTATCGAGAAAGGTGCCCGCGTGCTCAAAGCAGTCGTTTTCGATATGGACGAGACGCTTCTTAGCATCAACCTCAACGCGTTCATCCTTCGCTATTTTAAGGATGTCTCGTCGATGCTCGCGGATATCGGTCGCCGCAGCCGCGGTGGCACGATGGCGCGCCTCGGCACCATCCTGGTCGATCTCAACGCCAATCGCCGAAGCGGCACGGATAACCGCACCAATCTTGAGTTTTACCGCACCGAGGTTGAGCGCCGATGCGGCATCTGCCTCTCCGATCCGATCATCTACGAGGCGTTTACCTACTACGACCGCGAAGTTCTTCCATACAAGAACGACGATGTCATTAACGCTCACGCCATGCCGGGCGCGCACGCCGCGCTCCAGGCCGTACAGGACGCAGGGCTGCGCTGCGCGCTCTTTACCAACCCCAGCTTTCCGCAGGGGGCCATCGAGTGCCGCATGGGTTGGGGCGACCTGGCCGACGCCCCTTTTGAGCTCGTCACGCACATGGGAAACACCACCCGCTGCAAGCCCGATGCCACCTACTATCTAGAGCAGCTTCAGGTGATGGGACTCGAGCCACACGAGGTCCTTATGGTGGGTAACGATCCAAAGCGCGACTTCCCCAGTCCCGCCTGCGGCATTCAAACTGCCTATGTTGGCCAGGGAAAACCCGGCCGAGCCACCTGGCACGGAACCATGGAAGACTTCGCCCGCGACTTTAACGCCGTAGTAGAAGCTTTCTACGAACACCAAGTAGCCGACGAACTGTCATAGGACCCCTCGCTCCAAACAAAATGGCGCCGCAGGTTGAGCACAAGTCAGCGAAAATGCCCCTAAGCGAGCAATGTGCCTTGAAAGAGGAGG
>CABSBK010000188.1 GCA_902475865.1 uncultured Collinsella sp. | reverse complement strand
GTCCAAGAACCAGCGGTCGTGCGTGACCACGAGCATCGCGCCCTGGCCGCGCTGCCAGCGGGCCTTTAAGTGACGCGCGAGCCAGTTGATGGTGCGCATGTCCAGGTGATTGGTGGGCTCGTCGAGCATGAGCACGTCGTAGTCGCCGATCAGCAGGCGCGCGAGGTCCACGCGACGGCGCTGACCGCCCGAGAGCTCGCCCACCGTGCCCTCCCAGGGCACATCGCTAATAAGACCAGCCAGGATCTGGCGCGGACGCGGACTCGACGCCCACTCATACTCGGGCGCGTCGCCCACGACGGCATGATGCACGGTGTCGGTATCGACCAGGTTGTCCTTTTGACCGAGCAGACCGATCGTCGTGCCGCGGCGGTGCGTCACGCGTCCGTCATCGGGCTCCAGCGTGCCGGCGAGCACGCTCAACAGCGTCGACTTGCCGTCGCCGTTTTTACCGACAATACCAATGCGGTCGCCCTCGCCCACGCCGAGCGTCACGCTATCGAAAATATGCTTGGTGGGAAACTCTAGGCTGACGGAATCGCATCCCAAAAGAATCGCCATATGCCCTGCTCCTTCGTAGAAATTCAACGTTGTCCATGATAGCAGCGAGCCCCACCCCAAACCACCACGAAGGTGTCTGTCCCCTTTGTGGTGGTCGTTTCGGTCGCAGAGCAAAAAGGCGGGCCATCTCACGCAAGAGATGACCCGCCTCTCCAATCAGTCCCGCGGCAACCGTGGCCGCCGCGGGCCTCAAGCATGCCCCGGACTAGGAGAACATGCCGGTGAGGTAATCATTCAGCCGCTTATCCTTGGGCCGTTGGAAAATCTCGTCAGTCTCGTCGTACTCGACCATATCGCCCATGTAGAAGAACGCCGTGCGGTTGGACACACGCGACGCCTGCTCCATGTTGTGCGTCACGATGACGAGGGCCCGGTCGGCAACGAGCGATGACATCGGGTCCTCGATCGCCAACATAGAGATGGGGTCGAGCGCCGAGCAGGGCTCGTCGAACAGGATCACGTCGGGGTTGAGCGCCAGCGTGCGCGCAATGCACAGACGCTGCTGCTGGCCGCCCGAAAGCGCGTAGGCGCTCTTGTCGAGCTTGTCCTTGACCTCGTCCCAAAGCGCCGCGCCGCGCAGGCTTTCCTCGACCATGCGGTCGAGCTCGTCGCGGTCGGTGATGCCGTGGCGCTTGGGTGCAAACGTGATGTTGTCGCGAATGGACTTGCGGAAAGGGTTGGGCTGCTGAAACACCATGCCAATGGAACGGCGCAGCTCGTAGGTGTTTTCGGTCTTGGTGTTCACGTTGCGCCCGCGATAGTTGATCTCGCCCTCCACGCGGCAGCCGCGAATCTCGCGATTCATAAGGTTGAGGCTGCGCAAAAAGGTCGACTTACCGCAGCCCGAAGGCCCGATGAGTGCCGTGATCTCGCCCTTGTGAAACTCGAGCGACGTATTGTGCAGGGCATGGTGGTCGCCATAGTACACGTTGACCTCCTTGGTGGAGAGCACGACCTCGTCGCTCACGGCCTTGCCGCTCACGCGCACGCGCTTCTCGCTCTCCCCCACGCTCGACAGGAAGTCCTGGGTCTCGGACGATGTCACTTCGGTTGCGGACGTTACATTCATCTCGCTCATTCGGCCGTCATCTTCCTTGCCAGTTGCTTGCCCACGATGCGGGCGATTACGTTAAACAGCAGCACGCAGATCATCAGCAGTGCGGCGGTACCCCAGACGATCTGCTGGGCCTCGGGGCTGCCCTCGCCGTAAATCTTGTAGATGTGCACGGCGAGCGACTCACCGGGGCGGAACACGTTCCAGGCGCAGGTGGGGCTCGACAGGTTAAAGCTCAAGAAGTTCAGACGCACCGGCGAGCTCATGCCCGAGGTAAAGAGCAGCGCCGCGGCCTCGCCAAACACGCGGCCGGCCGAAAGCACGATGCCGGTCACGATGGCAGGCATGGCCTCGGGGATCAGGATGTGCAGCGTGGCCTCCCAGCGGGTAAGGCCCATGGCCAGGCACGCATCGCGCTGGGCCTGCGGCACGTCCTCGAGCGCCTGCTGGATCACGCGCACCAGGATGGGAATGTTGAACATGGTGAGCGCGACGGCGCCGGAGATGATGGAGTACTTCCAGCCCAGCTGCACCGAGAACACCAGGAAGCCGAACATGCCGACGACGATGGAAGGCAGCGAGGACAGCGTCTCGATGGCGGTGGAGGCGATGTCGCGGATGGGCCCGTCCGGCGCGTACTCAACCAGGAAGACCGCGCCGCCCAGGCTGATGGGCACCGAAATAATCAGGGTGATCAGCAGCAGATAGAACGAGTCGAACAGCTGGTAGAGTACGCCGCCCTGGGTTCCGTTGGCGCGCGACGGCTCCGTGAGAAAGCCAGGTTTGAACAGCGTCGAGATGCCCTCGAACAGGATGTAGGCCACCATGGAGATGACGATGAGCATGACGATGGCGACGATTGCCGTCAGCACGCCCGTGGCGATGCGGTCCTGCTTTTGGACGCGCCCGAGTCTCGCCTCGTCGATATGGATGCGCGTGCTAGCCACGAGCCTTCGCCCCCTTGCGGCCGATAAGGTGGATGATCAGGATGAAGATGAGGCTCATGCCCATCAGCAGCAGACCGAGCGCCCACAGAACATCGTCCTGGGCCGAACCCTCGGCATAGACCGCCATAGACGTGGTGAGCGTGGTGGTGATGGTGGACGCCGGCGACAGCAGCGACGTCGGCATGGCCTCGATGCCGCCGATGACCATGCGCACGGCGAGCGTCTCGCCAAAGGCACGCGTCATGCCAAGGATGACCGCGGTCATGAGCGACGGCATGGCGGACTTGAGCACCACGTGCCAGATGGTCTGCCAGCGGGTGTAGCCCAGCGCGAGCGAGCCCTGACGGTAGTTGTCGGGCACGGCGCGCAGGCCATCGACCGAAAGCGTGGTCATGGTCGGCAGGATCATGACGGCCAGCACGATGGCGCCGGGCAGGATGCCCAGGCCCGTACTCACATGGAAAACGCTCTTCATAAGGCCGACGACCACGTGAAAGCCGATCAGGCCAAAGACGACCGAGGGAATGCCGGTCAAAAGCTCAATAAGCGGCTGAAAGATCTTGGAACCAAACTTAGGTCGAATCTCGACCGCAAAGATGGCAGAGCCGATGGCGATGGGCAGCGCGATGAGCGTGGAGAGCACCATGACCGCAAACGAGGTGACGATCAGGGGCAGGGCGCCGGTATAGGGCAGACCGTTTTCGGCTGTGTTTGCCAGGTCCCACTTGGTGCCGGTGAAGAACTCGACGACCGAGACGCCGTCCTTG
>CABSBK010000187.1 GCA_902475865.1 uncultured Collinsella sp. | reverse complement strand
CCGGGCTTTGGTAGCACATGTCCGGGTTGGTTTTGGAGGATGACCCCGCGCGGAGGCAAACCACAGGAGGTTTAACATGGCTACCAAGATTAATATCCGCACCCTGCTCGAGGCCGGCTGCCACTTCGGTCACCAGACCCGTCGCTGGAACCCCAAGATGAAGCCGTTCATCTTCGGTGAGCGCAACGGCATCTACATCCTCGACCTCAAGCAGACCATCCTCGACGCCGACCAGGCCTACACCTTCGTCAAGAACGTCGCCAAGGGTGGCAACGTGCTGTTCGTCGGCACCAAGAAGCAGGCTCAGGAGGCCGTCAAGAACGCTGCTGAGCGCGCCAACATGCCTTACATCAACCAGCGTTGGCTCGGCGGTATGCTGACCAACTTCGTCACCATCCGCTCCCGCATCAACCGCATGGAGGAGCTCGAGGCCATGGTCGAGGACGGCCGCATGGCTGTTCTGCCCAAGAAGGAGCAGGCTGTTCTCGGCAAGGAGCTCACTAAGCTCCAGACCAACCTCGGTGGCGCCCGCGACATGAAGGGTCTGCCCCAGGCTCTCTTCGTCATCGACACCAAGCGCGAGGAGAACGCCATCAAGGAGGCTCAGCGCCTGAACATCCCCGTCGTCGCCCTGATCGACACCAACTCCGATCCCGACGAGGTCGAGTACGGCATCCCCTGCAACGATGACGCTATCTCCGCTGTCACCCTTATGTGCGAGCTCATGGCTGACGCCTGCCTCGCTGGCTCCGGCAAGGAGCAGGTCTCCGAGGCCGAGATGGCCGCTGAGCCCAAGGCCGAGTAAATCAGTCTTAGTTAATTCTTTTTCATCTCTTTGAAAGGAACCACAATGGCCCAGATTACCGCCGCTATGGTCAAGCAGCTTCGCGAGATGACTGACGCCCCGATGATGGAGTGCAAGAAGGCTCTCGTCGAGGCTGACGGCGACATGGACGCCGCTGTCGACGTTCTGCGTAAGAACGGCCTTGCCAAGGCTGCCAAGAAGGCTGGCCGTGAGACCAACGAGGGCGCTGTCGCCGCGTTCGTCTCCGAGGATGGCAAGACCGGCGCTCTGCTCGAGCTCTCCTGCGAGACCGACTTCGTTGGCTCCAACGCCAAGTTCACCGGCTTTGCTTCCAAGGTCGCTGAGGTTGTCGCTACCACCGAGCCTGCTGACGTCGACGCTCTGCTCGAGAAGCCGATGGGCGAGGAGACCGTTTCCTCTGAGCTCACCGAGATGATTCACATCATGGGCGAGAACATGAAGATCTCCCGCTTCGCTGCCCGCAAGGCCGAGAACGGCGCGCTCGCTTCTTACATCCACATGGGTGGTAAGATCGGCGTCCTCGTCGAGTTCGCCTTCGAGAAGGCCGAGACCGCTCAGGCTGAGTCCTTCAAGACCTTCGCTCACGACGTTGCCCTTCAGGTTGCCGCCGTCGCCCCGATCTGCGCTACCCGCGATCAGGTTCCGGCCGAGACCGTCGAGCACGAGAAGCAGATCTACATGGCCCAGGCTGCCGAGTCCGGCAAGCCCGAGGCTATCCAGGAGAAGATGGCTGTCGGCCGTCTGGAGAAGTTCTACAAGCAGTCCGTGCTCACCGAGCAGGAGTTCATCAAGGACAGCTCCCTCACCATCAAGAAGTACGCTGAGCAGGTCTCCAAGGAGCTCGGCGACACCATTACCGTCGTTGCCTTTGACCGTCTGGTCCGTGGCGAGTAAATAAGCTTTTGTAGCTGGTAATGAGCAGGCTGTGGGTTTTACTCACAGCCTGCTTTTTCATGGCTCTTATCAGAGCCTTTGATATCATATTGAGAGTCTAATTAAAGGAGGATCGCTTTGTCCGACATCCGATATAAACGCGTGCTTCTTAAGCTTTCCGGCGAAGCACTGATGGGCGACGGCCAATATGGCATCGACCCTAAGGTTACCGACCATCTTGCCAAGCAGGTCAAGGAGCTGCTCGCCGTTGGCCATGAGGTCGGCGTCGTTGTCGGCGGCGGCAATATTTTCCGCGGCATGGCCGGCGCTGCCGGTGGCATGGAGCGTGCTCAGGCCGACTACATGGGCATGCTGGCAACCGTTATGAACGCGCTCGCCCTGCAGGATGCCTTCGAGCACAACGATGTTCCCTGCCGCGTTATGAGCGCTATCCAGATGAACGAGATCTGCGAGCCCTATATTCGCCGTCGCGCCATCAACCACCTTTCCAAGGGCAACGTCGTTATTTTTGCCGCCGGTTCGGGCAATCCGTACTTTACGACCGACACTGCCGCGGCTCTTCGTGCGTGCGAGATCGGCGCCGAGATTCTGATTAAAGCCACCAAGGTTGACGGCATCTACGACAAGGATCCCGTCAAGTGCGCCGATGCTGTCCGCTTTGACAAGATTACCTATCACGAGGTTCTCGTCCGCGGTCTGCAGGTTATGGATTCCACGGCTACGGCACTGTGCCAGGATAACCGTATGCCGATTTTGGTCCTCAACATCGATGGCGAGGACACCGTCAAGCGCGCGCTTTCGGGTGAGCCCGTCGGCACGCTCGTCTACCAGGAGGATTAAGCATGGCAGAGAACATCACCGCCCATATGGACAAGTCGCTCGAGTCCCTCAAGCATAACTTCTCCAAGGTTCGTACCGGCCGCGCCAATGCCAACATTCTGTCCGACATCACCGTCGATTATTACGGTGTTCCCACGCCGGTCACGCAGGTTGCCGCCGTCAAGACCCCCGAGGCCCACATGCTGCTCATCGAGCCGTGGGACAAGGCACTCATCAATGCTATCGTCAAGGCCATCGGCGCTTCCGATCTGGGTATTACCCCCAACTCCGATGGCACCGTCGTTCGTCTGCCGTTCCGAGCTCGTCAAGGAGTGCCGCGAGTACGCCGAGCAGGCCAAGGTGTCTATCCGTAACATCCGTCGCGACTTCAACAACAAGCTCGAGCGCGATGAGGAGCTCACCGAGGACGATGTCCGTCGCGAGCAGGCCAAGGTCCAGAAGCACACCGATGAGTATGTCGCCAAGGTCGAGGAGCTTCTGAAGGAAAAAGAAGCCGAGGTCATGGAGATCTAAGGTGCAATACGACGAGCATAAACTGGTCGAGTACTTTGCCGACGCCCCTGCGGGCGTCGGTTTTTCCGACCTTGACCTCAATAACATTCCGCACCATATCTCGTGCATCATGGACGGCAACGGTCGTTGGGCCACGTCGCGCGGTCTTGCACGCACCGAGGGCCACAAGGCGGGTATCGTCTCGCTGCGCGAGATCATTACCGCCTGCGTGCGCCTGGGCGTCGACGTGCTTTCGGCCTATGCGTTTTCTACCGAAAACTGGA
>CABSBK010000186.1 GCA_902475865.1 uncultured Collinsella sp. | reverse complement strand
GCTGCAGAGCCTCGAGGATTCTATTGCAAAAACCAGCATTGGAGGCAACGTCAACGACCTCGAATCCTTTTTTGCGTGCAAGGTCACCCAATGCATTAAGGAGCACCGTTTTACCTGTGCCTCGGACGCCCGAGATGCGCATGAGTCGATCGGGGGCACCAGGACCATTCTCAAGAGCCTCGGCAAAGTCATCCAAAACAGTGTCCCGTCCGATAAGCTCAGGCGGATTCATGCCCGCCGTTGGCTTAAAGGGGTTAACAGCTTTCGTCATTCTGCCCTCCTCTGCTAGTTTTAACAACTTTAACAAAGTTTAGCAACTTTAGCAGAGTTTAACAGTTTTAGCAGGCTCGGCGGCTTTATGCCTTACCGATCCTGCCGGGTCCTCCCGCCCGCGCCGATACAAATAGCGCGGTGCGGCCCCTCTATATCGCCCCTACCCCAGCGAGCGACTGAGGGAGCCGAGCTCATCGTTGCCCATGGTGCGCCACATTTGGAAGATGCAGACGCGCGCCAGGAAAAAGAAGCCGTTATCGACCAGCTGCACGGCGGCATCCGCCAGCTGGTTGGTCACGGCGGACACGGGAGGCAGCTCGAGCCCGGCCTTACGGATGGTCTCAACCGCATCCTCGAACGTCGGCGGCTCGTTGACGCCCATCTCGTTCATAAGGCCCTGCATTTCCTCCAGCGCGCTGCTACCCGACTCCTCGCCGCGCGGCACGAGGCGGTAGCACGCCAACGCGAGCTCGAGCTGGTCGCAGTTCCAATAGGCAAACGCCAGACGATAGAACAGATAACCGATTGCGGAACGGTCACTGGCAATGCGCAGGCCGTGGCGCGCCACCTCGATAATCTCGTCAAAGCGCTCCAGGCGCGCCAGCACGTTGATGAGCGCAAAGTGCGACTGCATGGACGAGCGAGCCAGATCGTAAAGACGACGCACCTCGGGCAATGCCCGTTCAAAATCCTCCTGCTCGGCGTAATAACTGCAGATCTCGTGCTGGGCAAAGTACAGCGCATCGGGAGCACGCAAAATACGAACGGAGCGGTCTTCCTCCATTACCGGCAGCACCATGCGTACCAGCTGGTTGTCGCAAAACTGCGTCTGGACCGGACCCGTTGCCAAAAGCTCGGCAACGGCACACTTGGCCTCCAGCTCCTCAACAAGACGGGAGAAGCCCTCAAACGCACTTGCACGGTCAACTTTTGCCTGCTCGCGCAACTCAACGACGCGCGCCACATACGGGTCATCGTCCATCTCCATGACCTCGAGCTCATCAGCCGTATCGGCAAGCAGCAGGTCGCGCAACGCCGGCGGCAGCGAACGGTGGTCGTCACGCGGGCGAGCGTGAACCTCCGCAGGCTCAATCGCATCCGGCGCATCCGACTCATATGCCTCAAGCATGCGCTTGCACGGCATATCGTCCATATCCATGCTCTCAAGATCCTTGGCGACAGGCACGCAATTGGCCAGATAGGCCGCACGCCCAAAGGAATATGTTGCAATGGCGCGCTCGCCCTGCTCGCCGTCGGGAGCCGCAATCTGAACATAGCAGCGCGCAATGCAGGCACCTGCGGCAAAGCAAGCCGCTGCCAGCGTAAGCGCCACGCGCGCGTCGTGCTCCGCGGCCCAAATCACACGCGCGTTCTCGTCCAACTCGCGCCAGACATCCTCCTGAGCGTCGTATTCACGCTGTGGCATGGCATCCACGACAGAGTGCCCAAACCGAACGAGCATAATCCCCTCGGCAACGTTTGCCCGATAGGTATAGTCGAGCCGTGTGACCACGTTAAGCGCCTCGACGATACGCGCGAAGCGGGTACGCACATCCCACTCACCGCCCGGCTGGCAAGCTACCGTTCCGGGTTTGCCCCACGGGTTGTCGCTCGAGGTCGTATCGAGCAGTCGGGGAACATCGTTGGTTGTCTTGGCGATATGCCACGCATCAAAGAGCGCGCAGCCCTCAAGGCTCGGCGAGGATGCCGCGGGGACCAATCCGGCCCCGATGCGCTCAAGGATGCCGGAGAGGCGGTTGAGACGGCACTCGATGGCAAGCAGCATGTCAATCTCGTCCTGGTCCAGCAGGCTACGATCAAAATTGAGATAGAACAGCTTTGAGCGGTCAATGCGCGCTAGGCTCATTTCGGACTTGGCAGCAATGGTGCGCAGACGGGGCAAGTCGATCTCGCTCATCAGGGCGGCGGCATAACGCTCGATACCGCTCGGATTCTCGGCATGGTCAACACGGTAAAGCAGCGTCTCGATAGCATCGGGGAGCGGTGCCGTGTCAAAGCCCAAAAACACCTCGACCGGCTCGGGCAACTTTACGAGTTTGATCTTGTCGACAACGTTTTGCATGCCTGCATCGAGGCCGTCGACGCCCGCCGTGTTCGCAATAGCGCTTTCGGAGTTGGCAAATATCACGTAGCGCAAGAACATCGAGGCCATGAACTCGCCGAAAGGAAGGGCGCGGGTCGAATTCCATGTCTCGTGGTCGGACTGCTCGCGCATGGGGCCTTCGGGAGAGCCGGCAGTTCGCGCACATGTGCGCATTGCACCGTTAGCTTCCCTCACCATAATCTCGCCAATACTGGAATCGGACTCGTGAAGGACCAGCTCCATGTCAGGGTCCTCGGGCAACGGTACTTCCCGAACAGGACGATCAACCTTATAAACGTAGCCCAAGAGCGATATGTGAGTTTTGCCGACGAATTCGACGACATAGCACGACTCTTTGGGGTCCTCGCCAAAGACTTTCCAGACAACACCATATGAGCGCCCCGCAGGCTGCTCTGGCATCGATGGAAAACGCTTTTTGGGGTCGAGAAACCTGAGCTTGTATGTCGGACGCTCTGCCACGAAATATCACCCTGATCAGTCGTTGAAAGAAGGAGTGGTCGCGGATGGGCCGCGACACCTACTCGGAATCTTACACGAGTCGATAAGAAATAGTCCGCTTCACGCTCGCGCCTCGACCGAGGTTCGAATCCATGGGATGCCGGCGTTAAAGAAAAGCCCCCGTTGCCGGAGGCTTTAAGTTCAAATGGTGCGGCGTATAGGATTCGAACCTATGACGTTCTGATTCGTAGTCAGACCCTCTATCCAGCTGAGGTAACGCCGCAGCGCACGGATTATTATGCACGCGAGCCCCCGATGGGTCAAGCGACAATTTGAAAAAATTTTACGGAGTGGTGATTGGGCTGTTCACACCCCGACCGAGGTTCGAATCCATGCATGGTTTCCAAAAAAGAAAAGTCCCCGTTGCCGGAGGCTTCAAGTTCGATTGGTGCGGCGTATAGGATTCGAACCTATGACGTTCTGATTCGTAGTCAGACCCTC
>CABSBK010000185.1 GCA_902475865.1 uncultured Collinsella sp. | reverse complement strand
AGACGGTGGTGAGGCCGTGGGTGAGGCAGTCGTAGGCCTGCTTGACGGCGACGGCCTGCTTCTCGAGGAGCGGCTGCATGACCCAATCGGTGTCATCGTCGGTCAGGTTGCCCGAGAAGTGCAGGTGGGTGTCGATCAGGCCGGGAAGGACGGTCTTGCCGGCGGCGTCGATAACCTCAACGCCCTCGGGAAGGTCCTGCATAACACCGGCGTACTCGATCTTGCCGTTGTCGTCGACGAGAACGAGGGAGTTCTCGACCGGCTCGGCGCCGGTACCGTCGATGAGCTTACCGCCAACGATTGCATACTTAGTGGACATGGTTCCTCCTTATGGATCCATATAGTGGGCGAGGCCATGTTGGGTTTGACCTCACAAAGCTACCCAAGTGGTACCGGGTTCGGTGCGCGGGAGAGAGGGTCCCGCGCACCCGATCCGCCCCGGCTAGGCGTTACTTTTTGCGGGAATTGGTGAAAGCCATGAGGGCCAGGCCAATAGCCAACCAGCCGATCACGATGCTCCACTCCACCATGTTGAGGGAGGCGGGAGAGAACGGAATCACGAGCAGGCCGATGATGATGGCGCAGGCAGCGATAGCGAGGCCGATACCAAACTTGCCGCCGGGTACCTCGTAGGGACGAGGCAGGTCGGGCTCGGTGAAGCGCATGCGCAGGCAGGCGAGGGCGACCATGCCGCAGGAGAAGATGAAGGCGAGAGCCGACACGTTGGTCAGAGGAATGAGCATGTTCTTGCCCAGGAACGGACCGATGACGGTGATGACGCCCAGAACGACGCAGGCGAGCTTGGGAGCGCCGGACTTGGGGTCGACCTCGGCGAACTTCTCGGGCAGCTGGCCCTTGCGGCCCATGGCGAGCATGATGCGGCTCGTGGCGCCGTAGAAGGAGTTCATCGGGCCCATGGGTCCAAGCGTGGCGATGACGAGCATGGCCAGGTACAGGAGCATGTTGATGCCCTTGAGGCAGGCAAGCGCGGGAACCGGGCTCTTAACAAACTCATGCCAGTCGAGAATGGTGCCGAACGAGTAGATGCAGACCATGTAGAAGCCGCCGGCGGCCAGCAGGGCCAGGGAGATGATCTTGCCGAACTTGTTCCAGTTGAGACCCTCGGCTGCTTCCTCAGCCTGCTGGGGAATGGTGTCGAAACCGGCGTAGAAGAACGGGGTCAGAACCAGGACCGACACGATGCCGGCGAACAGGCTGGTGCTCTCGGTAGCGGCCTTGCCGCCGCCAGCACCGGCGACCTGGGAGAACACGGGCATGGCGTTGTCCGGCGAGCCGGTGAACAGCGAGACGCCCATGGCGAGCAGCATGCCGCAGAGCAGGGCCTTGGTCAGGAAGGCCTGGAGCTTGGCGGCCGAGCTGGCACCGCGGAAGTTGAGGAAGATGACGTAGACTGCAAAGCCGAGCGCGATCAGTGTCGGGAACAGGTAAACGTCGGCGCCCAGGATGGTGTAGAGCTTGACGGCGCGCAGCCACTCAAGACCGGGCAGGCTGCCGAACATCTCGGACACGAGGGTCGAAATGGCGATGGCCTCCCACGGGCACAGGATACCGTTGCCCAGGGCCAAAAGCCATCCGGTGATGTAGCTCAGCGTACGGCCAAAGCTACGATCGACATACTCGACGATGCCGCCCGAGATGGGGATAGCGGCCGTGAGCTCACCGAAAACAGCTCCGACGGGCACGAGGAAGATTGCACCCAAGAGGAATGCGATCATAGCGGGAACGGGACCGCCGCCCACGACCATCCAGTCGCCGACCTGCAGAACCCAACCGGTGCCGATGATGGCACCGAAACCGATGGTGAAGAAGTTCCAGAGCGAAAGCGTTTTCTTCATACCGCCGTTATCCTCGACTGCAACTTCTGCGTTCTTGTCCGCCATTGTTCCCCTCCTTTCCTTTTTGACGCCCCTTGACGTCACCCCTTGCGCGGTCTGTTTTGCCGCGCTCTTTTATTTCGTGGCTTTAAGATACGGCCTTGGCGCAGCAGCTCCGCTTGTAGCTCGACCGAAGGCAGAACTGCAAAACGAGCGGCGCCGTTTTTGGGACGAACGGCACGGTTTGCCGCTCATTGCTGCCGCCCGCCCGACGGGCGTACGTTCATCGGACGCATAGAGAGATGTTTTTGAGGCCGTGTGTTTTGCGCCTTTCGTACCGTTTACCGAGCTTTTGACGCGCAGACCCATTTGTTGCACATCTTTTTTGTAGGATAGACAGGTTATACATGAGACAAGGCGGTACGAATGGCATACGGATACAACGACGGTGATCAACGGCGACAAAGCGTTCGCCTTGCTGGCCGCACCACGCCGACGCCCAGAAGTGCCACGAGCAGCAATTCGCAACGCCCTCAAGAGCAACCCAGGCCTTCGTCTCGGCAGCAGACAAGCAGAACGCGGCAGAGTGGCCGTCCGAGCACGGGCACAAGCGCGCAGCAAGATAGCCGCTTGGGCGCGCGCACTCGACAGCGTCAGGCCGAGGTTCCGCAACTGCGCCGCAACGGCGCACGTCAGCCCGGCATCCATATCAACCGCTTCTTTTCGCATCCCCAAGGCGGACGCGACGGCAAGCCTTACCGCTCGACATCGCACGTGAATGCCCCCGCCCTGCCGGCTCGTCGACTCCGCCTCGCACTGTGCTCTATCCTCACCTGTCTGGTCTTTGTGTTTATGAGCTCCTGTATGTCCCACGGCTCGGCCGGTCTCGAGCCCACCGCCGAGGACAAGCTGCTCAAGGCCCCCGTCGCGCCCGGTTATTCTTTCGCCTTTTCGACCCCGCGCTCGCAATGGCAAGCCGGCACCATGCCCCACATCTATCAGATTGACCCGGCATGGTCGGAGCTGCCCTACGCCGGCGGTACCATCCGCCAAAATGCCTGCGGTCCTACCTGTCTTACCATGGTCTACATCTATAAGACCGGCCACACCGATATGACGCCGGTCGATATGTGCGCTCTTTCCGAGGCGGGCAACTATGCCCCCACCGGCGCCACCGAGTGGTCGTTTATGACGAGCGGCGCATGGCATCTGGGCCTTAACGGAACTGAGCTCCATATCGATCGCAGCTCCATCACCCAGGCGCTGCGCTCGGGCGCACCCATCATCGCATCGGTTCGTCCCGGCACCTTTACCAGCGTTGGACACTATATCGTGCTCTGGGGCATCGACGATGCCGATCAAGTGGGAGTCTACGACCCCAACTCGCAAAGCCGCAGCGCCCGCCGCTGGGGCGTCGTAGAAGTCCTCAATGAAATCGAAGCCATGTGGGCCTACTACTAATCATTGGGGACAGACTTAAATGAGTGGTCGTTGGGGACAGCCTTTAAGG
>CABSBK010000184.1 GCA_902475865.1 uncultured Collinsella sp. | reverse complement strand
TGGGAATGGGAGACGGAGCCTCAGGCTTGGTGCGGTCCACCACACAGGTGATGCCAAGGCAAATGCCGCCGGCCTCTTCGATGACGATAAACTGCTGACGCTCGGTAAGCTCCAGGCCCTCAAAAAACTCGAGCGACTCGCGACACGACAGGCAGCAGACATCGTAAATGGACTTGCCGCCCACGGTGACGGCAAGCATCTCGGGACGCAGGCGAGCACCGTGACAGCTCGAGCATGGCTCTTCGCGAATGTATTTCTCTAAGCGAGCCCTGGTGTTCTCGTTCGTCGTCTCGTTGTAGCGCTCGTACAGGATGTTGCTCACGCCCGAGAACTTAGTGTCCCACTGGCTGCGACGCCCATCGAGCTTTTGATAGTCGACCGAAATCTTCGTGTCGCCCATGCCATCCAAAAACGCACGACGCACCCGCGGGGGCAGGTCCTCCCATGGCGTATCGGCACTCACCTTAAAGTGCTTGCAGACCGCAGCAAAAATCTGCGGATAATAGTTGGAATTGCCGAACAGGCTGCCAAAGACTCCGTCGGCAATCGACTTTGAGGGGTCTTCAATCAGCGCCTCGGCATCGACTGTCTTTTTAAAGCCCAGGCCATCGCACTCGGGACATGCACCATAGGGCGCGTTGAACGAGAAATCGCGCGGCTGCAGGTCGTCGATGGAATGCCCGTGCTCCGGGCACGCCAGTGCCAGCGAATACTCCAGCAGCTCGCCCTCGGTTCCCTCGGGAGCGTCGCGGTCGGGCAGCATGTACACGTTCACGTTACCGTGCGCCAGTGCCGTCGCCTGCTCAACGGACTCGGCAATGCGACCCAGGGAGTTCTCTCGAATCACGATACGGTCGACCACGACCTCAATGTCGTGTTTGAACTTCTTGTCCAGGTCGATAGGGTCGTCAAGCGAGCGCACCTCGCCGTCGACGCGCACACGGCTAAAGCCCTCCGCACTCAGGTCCTCAAACAGCTTGGCATATTCTCCCTTGCGTCCACGAACCACCGGCGCCAACACAAACGCGCGACGGCCCTCCCCAGCCGCCAGCACCTTATCGGCGAC
Organism: uncultured Collinsella sp.; assembly: GCA_902475865.1. Lineage (GTDB taxonomy): Bacteria > Actinomycetota > Coriobacteriia > Coriobacteriales > Coriobacteriaceae > Collinsella. The sequence continues at coordinate 2,292 of CABSBK010000184.1, read as the reverse complement.
CTGATCGGTCGTCTGACGCTCGATGACACGACCGCACTCAGGACAGTGCGGCGTTCCCACGCGAGCAAACAGCAGACGCAGATAGTCGTAAATCTCGGTTACGGTGCCCACCGTCGAGCGTGGGTTTTTGGACGTCGTCTTCTGATCGATCGACACAGCCGGCGACAGGCCGTCAATCGAGTCCAGATCGGGCTTGTCCATCTGGCCCAAAAACTGACGCGCATAGCTCGAAAGGCTCTCGACGTAACGGCGCTGGCCCTCGGCATAGATGGTATCGAACGCCAGCGAGCTCTTGCCCGATCCGGAAAGACCGGTTAGGACCACGAGCTGGTCACGCGGAATGGAAACATCGATATCGCGCAGGTTATGCTCGCGCGCGCCATGAATAACGATAGAAGAATCAGACATGGAAGCTCCTTGCCTCCTACAACTTCAAATCACACTGACGATGAGTTTAACGCACTCGACGCGCACAGATGTTCGTAATACAAGATTCGCAGACCTTTTGCGTTGTCTGACGCCGCAGGCCGCACGCTCGGTCCGTACTTTCGAATACCGGCGATCGGCTACCACGTATCATGAATGACTCCCGCTCGCAAACGAGGGTACAATGACGCTCGTGTCACACCGCGGGGCTCCGGCCCCAACATATACAAAGGAGTCAAACATGGGTTGCGAGCACGCACAGGCAGCCGGCGGGCAAACGTCGCCGTCGCAATTTGAGGAGAATACGCTGTCCGAGGTCAAGCGCGTTATCGCCGTGCTTTCCGGTAAGGGCGGCGTCGGCAAGTCATTCGTCACCGGCGCCATCGCCACGGAGCTTTCCCGCCACGGTCACAAGGTCGGCGTCCTCGATGCCGATATTACCGGCCCCTCTATCCCTAAGATGTTCGGTATGAGCGGACGTCACGTCCATGCCCTCGGCAACCTCATGCTGCCCGAAATCTCCGAGCACGGCGTCAAGGTTATGAGCTCTAACCTGCTGCTCCAAAACGAAACCGACCCCGTCCTCTGGCGCGGTCCGGTTATCGCAGGTGCCATCAGGCAGTTCTGGAGCGAAACCTCATGGGGCCCCATCGACTACCTGCTGGTCGACATGCCTCCGGGAACGGGCGACGTCGCCCTCACGGTCTTCCAGTCGCTGCCCGTCGATGGCATCGTCATCGTCACGAGCCCGCAGGATCTGGTCTCGATGATCGTCGCCAAGGCGGTCAACATGGCCGAGAAGATGAACGTCCCCATTCTGGGAATCGTCGAAAACATGAGCTATATCGAATGCCCCGATTGCGGCAAGAAGATCGAGGTCTTTGGCAAGAGTAAGCTCCCCGAGGTCGCCGAGCGTTACAACCTCGAGATCCTAGGGCAGCTTCCCATCAATCCGGCACTCGCCGAGGCCTGCGATAAGGGCGAGGTTGAAACCGCACTGCCCGCACGTATGCTGCCCCAGGCCGTCTCTGCCGTCGAGGCCATTGCCCCGCACGAAACCGCCGAGGCCTAAGTGAACACAAACGCCTCCTATGACGTCTTGGTAATCGGCGGCGGGGCCTCGGGTCTCGCCGCCGCCATTACGGCCGCGCGCGCAGGCAAAAGCGCCTGCATCGTTGAGCGCGATGTTGCCTGCGGCCTTAAACTCCTTGCGACCGGCAACGGCCGCTGCAACCTTTCCAACGAATCGATTGATTTCCAGCGGTACAACCACCCCGCATTCGTCGAATCCGTCATGGGTCCCAAGCCCGAGCAAGAGCTCGGCAGTTTCTTCTCCTCGCTGGGCATCATGACGACCTCCGAGGAGGGCCGGCTGTATCCGCGCTCCCTTCGTGCCGAATCGGTGCGCGATGCGCTTCTCAACGCTTGCAATCACCTGGATATCACCTTGATCTGTGGAGCAAACGTCGCCTCGGCATTCAAAGCCCCCGAGGGCTGGGCACTCCAAATAGACCGTCCCGCGCGAGCACTCAAGGCAAAAAAGCACGACGACCGAAAATCGGAACTCCGCTCGCTTCGGAAGGCGCTTGCCGACACCCCTCGCAAGAACGAGACGCTGCAGGCAAAGGCCGTAATTATCGCTACGGGCGGCAGCCCCGCCGACATCGCGAAGACGTTCAATCTTTCCCTCACACCGCAGCGCCCCGTCCTCTGCCCCGTGTCGGCATCGGTCTTCGGCGACCAGACTGCGCTCAAGACGCTGGATGGCCTGCGCGTCCGCGCCCGTTTGACGCTCACCCGCAATCACGAGGAGCTCTGGCGCGAAGACGGCGAAGTGCTCTTCCGAACCTTTGGCATCTCGGGCGT
>CABSBK010000183.1 GCA_902475865.1 uncultured Collinsella sp. | reverse complement strand
GGCCGCGCGAGAAGTCTGCCGCTCTTGACGAGGGCGAGCAGTCTGAGAAGCTCAATCTCAAGTCGCTGCTGCTCATGTTCGTTCCGCCCACCAAGAACTGCCGCGACTTTTATCTGGCGCTCTTTGGCCGTCTGCTCCTCATCTTCGGTTACTTCTGCATCAACGGCTATCAGCTCTACATCCTCGAGAAGTACATCGGTCTTCCCGTGACAGAAGCCGGCGCAGTTCTTTCGACTATGTCCGTCGTGATCATGGTCGTGTCGCTTGTCGCCTCGCTTACCTCGGGCGCCATCTCCGACAAGATCGGCCGCCGCAAGCCTATCATCCTCGTCGCAACGATTATGATGTGTATCGGTATCGCTCTGCCCTGGCTACTTAAGTCCGTTATCGGCATGTACGGATTTGCTCTGCTCGCCGGACTTGGCTACGGTATCTACTCTTCCGTGGACCAGGCGCTCAATGTTGATGTTCTGCCCGATAAGGAGAACGCCGGCAAGGACCTGGGCATCCTCAATATCGCCAACACCATCGGTCAGATCCTTGGCCCCATCGTGACCTCGGCAATCGTTGTCGCCACCGGCTCCTATTTCATGGCGTTCCCAATCTCCATCGTGCTCATCGCCGTGGGCTATGTGTCCATCATGCTCATCAAGAGCGCCAAGTAATTTGCCACTCTCTTTCATTCCGTCGGGCTGCGTTCGTGTTGCCCGACGGACTCCGACTATTCAATCGCTTAACTTGGAGGCGTTATCATGACTATCGTCGAGCAGTACAAGGTGTTTAAGCTCGAGCTCGCGGGCACTGCGGCCGGCAATCCCTATGTCGAAGTCGAGCTGTCGGCGCGATTTGACCGCGCGGATGGCCAGGACAGCTTTGAGGTCCATGGCTTCTACAAGGGCAATGGCTGCTACGGAATCAACTTTATGCCCGAGAGTGCCGGTGTCTGGAACTACACGGTGAGCTCCAATGACCCCGAGCTCGATGGTGCCGCCGGCTCTTTTGAGGCCGTGCCCGCCACGGGCGCCAATCATGGTCGCGTGCTGCTGGCAAAGGATGTGCTCGCCCACGGAGCTCCGTTCATTACTGACGAGGATTTCAACTTTGCCTACGAGGATGGAACGCGCTACCTGCCCTTTGGCACCACATGCTATGCCTGGACCAACCAGGATGTTCAGCTGCAGGAGCAGACGCTCGAGACGCTCGCAGAGGCACCTTTTAACAAGATCCGCATGTGCGTCTTCCCCAAGTTCTACGACTATAACGTTGAGGACCCAGCGATGTATGCCTATGAAGGCGAGAAGGGCGATTTCGACCATTTTCGCTTCTATGAGCCGTTTTGGGAAAACCTCGAGCACCGCATCGAGCAGCTTGACGAGCTGGGTATCCAAGCGGATCTCATCGTTTTGCATCCGTATGACAAGCCTGAGGACTGGGGCTTCTCTCGTATGACGCGCGAGGAGGATATTTTCTACCTGACGTATGTCGCTCGTCGCTTCTCGGCATACAAGAACATTTGGTGGAGCCTCGCCAATGAGTGGGACCTTATGCCGTGGAAGCCGGCCGAGGACTGGGACCGCTATGCCCGTATCATCATGGCGAACGACCCGTATGGTCATCTGCGCAGTATCCACAATTGCCGTGAGATCTTTGACCACAGTCATCCGTGGATTACGCACGTGAGCTACCAGAGGTGCGACCTCAAGAACACAGCCGAGGACGTCACCATGCTGCGCGCGCAGTATAGCAAGCCGGTTTTGATCGACGAGGTCGGCTATGAGGGCAACATCAACTGGGGCTGGGGTAACCTGACCGCTCAGGAACTCGTACGTCGTTTTTGGGAGGGCAGTTTGCGTGGCGGTTATGTGACTCACGGTGAGACCTACGTCGACCGCGGACCCAAGCTGTGGTGGGCGCACGGCGGCAAGCTCTACGGCGATTCGCCCGATCGCATTGGCTTTTGCCGTCGCTACATGGAGGCGCTGCCGGCCGATTTTGACTGGGTGCCCGATGAGGTCGGCATCCTTGACGGTACGTTTACCTGGGATGTCACCTGTATGTCCAACGATCATGGCCACGGGACTGCCGATGTCCTTATGTACTTTGGGTTCAACCGTCCGGCGTATCGTGAGTTTGAGGGCGAGGCGGGCGCTCGTTACAAGGTGAATGTCGTGGACACATGGGGCATGACGGAGGAAGAGCTTCCCGGAACCTTTGAGGGCAAGTTCCGCATCGACCTCCCTAGTAAGCAGTATATGTTGCTTCGTCTGACTAAAGTAGAGGCGTAATAATAGAGATAATCGGCTCCGGGCGCGATTTGCTGCACGACCATCATAAGGGCAGCCCCTGTGGTGGTCGCGGCGATGCGCGTTCGGGGCTATGGCACGTGAGGGGCGAATATGCAGGAGTTCTTTGGAATCGATGTGGGCGGTACGGCCGTTAAATGGGCTGTGCTGGGCGAGGATTTTTCCATCCGCGAGCGCGGGAGCCTGCCGACGGGCTTTACCACGGCTGAGGAGACCGTTTCGGCGTTGATCGGGCTCGTCGAGCCGTACCGCGAGCGCGTGAACGCCGTAGGCGTGAGTGCACCCGGCGGTATTTACGAGGGAGATGTCACGGGAACGATCCATCGCGGCGGTGCGCTCACGTTTATGGACGGCTGCCCACTGGGAAAGCTCATGCGCGAGGCGCTGGGGGTGCCGGTTGCCGTCAATAACGACGGTAAGTGCTGTGCACTCGGTGAGTATGCGGCTGGCGCCCTGCGCGGGACGCGTTTTGGCGTGGTACTCGCTATTGGCACGGGCATCGGCGGCGGTATCGTCATCGACGGCAAGGTCCTGCGCGGCGCGCACTGCTTTGCAGGCGAGTTCAGCTTCTTGCGCAACGATGTCACGACTGCCGCGAGCATGGAAAACTCCTTTGCGGGCTCGGGCGGTTGGCGCGCGCTCCGCGATGCCGCCGTTGCCGAGAAGGGCCTGCCTGCGGATTCTCCGGTGGACGGCCGCCGCGTCTTTGAGTGGATCGCGGATGGCGACATAGCGGCGCAGCGCGCGCTCGACCGCTACGCTCGCGCATTTGACGGACAGCTCATCAACCTGCAGGCCGTGCTCGACCCCGAGGTCTTTGTGATCGCAGGCGGCATCTCGTGCCATCCCGAGCTCGTCGATGCCCTGCGTGCGCAGATGCCGCTGGCCCTCGCGAGTTACGAAGGGACCCTTGCTGGCATTCCCGTGCCGCAGATAAAGGTGGCCGAGCTCGGCAACGACGCCAACCTTTACGGTGCTGTCCAGGAAGCCATACGCCTGGTGTAGCGCGAGCCAAACGAGGCTGTCGAAAAAGATAAAGGCCGGCGTGAACCGCCCCCATT
>CABSBK010000182.1 GCA_902475865.1 uncultured Collinsella sp. | reverse complement strand
CATACAGCTAGCCCGTACGATAACGGGCGGCTGATGAAGATGAGGGCCGTCGAGCGCAACCGACGGCCCTCATTTTTTATGTCTGGGAAGTTCTTTTTCGCGGAGGAAATGTAATGAACGGAGTTTTGCTCATGGTTGTGGCTGCGGCGGTGCTCGCCTGCGGCTATCTGGGCTACGGCCGCTGGTTGGCCAACAAGTGGGGCGTTGACAAAGAGGCCCTCACGCCGGCCAAGCGCATGAAGGACGGCAACAGCTTCTCGCCCGTCTCCGCCTTCACCGCGTTCTCGCACCAGTTCAGCTCGATCTGCGGTGCCGGCCCTGTCACGGGTACGATCGTCGCCATGGCCTTTGGCTGGCTGCCCGTCGTGCTCTGGGTCCTCGTCGGCGGCATCTTCTTTGGCGCCGTCCACGACTTTGGTGCCCTGTACGCTTCGATGAAGAACAACGGCAAGTCGCTCGCTCAGCTCATCGAGAAGTACATCGGCAAGACCGGCCGTCGTCTGTTCCTGCTGTTCTGCTGGCTGTTCTGCATCATCGTCATCGCCGCCTTCACCGACATGGTCTGCAAGACGTTCATGTTCACCCCGGCCGTTGACGCTTCTGGTGCTGCTACCGGTGCCGTCGACTTCACCAAGTCCTATGCCGCCGGCTGCGCTGGTACCATTTCCATCCTGTTCACCTTCGTCGCCATCGCCTTTGGTTGGGCCCAGAAGAAGTTCAACCTCACCGGCGTTGCCGCGTTCGTCACCGGCGTGGTCCTTATGGTTCTCATGTTCGCCGTCGGTATGCAGCTCCCGGTCTACCTGGATAAGTTCCAGTGGTTCGCCGTCGTCATGGTCTACCTGGTCTTCGCTGGCGCTATGCCCATCCAGATGCTCAAGACTCCGCGTGACTACCTCACTTCCATCATGATGATCGTCATGATCGTCTGCGCTGTCCTCGGCATCGTCGTCCTGGGCGTCAACGGTCAGGCCACTATCACCGCTCCGGTCTTTACCGGCTTCTCCACTGCCTCCGGCATGATGTTCCCGGTCCTGTTCGTCTCTGTCGCTTGCGGTGCTCTCTCCGGTTTCCACAGCCTCGTTTCTTCTGGTACCTCCTCCAAGCAGGTCGAGAAGGAGCAGGACGCCGTCAAGGTCGGTTACGGCGCCATGATCGTCGAGTCCTTCGTCGGCATCCTTGCCATCATCGTCGCCGGCATCATGTTCTCCGACATGAACACCGCCGGTACCGGCGCCCTTAACGCCGGCGTCGCTTCCACCCCGTTCCAGATCTTCGCCGCTGGCATCTCCCGCGGTATGCAGGCCTTCGGCGTTGACGGCACGCTCGCAACCGTCTTCATGACCATGAACGTTTCCGCTCTGGCCCTGACCTCGCTCGATGCCGTCGCCCGCATCGCTCGCACCTCGTTCTCCGAGTTCTTTGCCCAGACCAACGACGCCCTGGCCATCGAGTCCAAGGCCGGCTACATGAAGGTCCTCGGCAACCCCTGGTTCGCCACGGTCGTTACCCTGCTTCCTGGCCTCGCCCTCGCCTTTGGTGGCTATGCCAACATCTGGCCGCTCTTCGGTGCTTCTAACCAGCTGCTCGGCGGTATGACCATGATCACCCTCGCCGTGTTCTGCAAGTGCACCGGCCGCAAGGGTTGGATGCTCTACGTGCCCGTCGCCTTCCTGCTCTGCTGCACCTTCACTTCGCTGGTCCAGAGCGCCATGGGCTGCATGACCGCCGTCCAGGCCTACGGTTTCTTCGGCACCATCCCGGCTACCGCCACCACGGCTGCCGTTTCCGTCGCCGCTACCAAGGGCCTGCAGCTCGTCTTCGCCGTCCTGCTGATGGTCCTGGGCCTCATCGTTGCCGTCAACTGCCTCAAGGAGTTCTTCGGCAAGGAGGCCGGTTCCATGCCCGACGAGGAGCCCGAGTGGTCCGAGATGGGCAAAGTCGAGTATGGCCGCGCCGCTGCCGCCGAGGCTCCCGCCGACGCCGAGGCTGCCAAGGCGTAATCGACCTGACGAGTTGAACGTCACATCTATACAACTCGATAAGACCGGGTCCGCGGCTGCGCGGGCTCGGTCTTTTTTCATGCAAAAGCGGGCGATGACCGAGTGTTCTCGCAGATGTTTTGCGTGGATAAGGGCGCGCGTTGTACCATATAGACGTATATGTGTACATATGAAAGGGGCCCCGTGGCCAAGACGGTATATTCCGATAACCAAAATAATGTCGACGCCCTGGCTGAGCGCCTGAGCAGCCAGACGTCGCTTTCTGCCGAGCGCGCCAAGCTAGTTGCCTACGACCTGCTCTGCCGCAAGGCACTCAAGATCAAGTCGAGCGCGCTGGCGCAGATTTTCCGCTCCGTCGATAAGGAATGCGACACCAAGGCGATGCGCGACGAACTCATCGCGGCAAAGATCGTTACCAAGATCGAGGGCAGCGGCATTAACGGACGCCCGGCGTTCTATACCATTCATGCCGAGATTCGTGATGCCCAGGAGCAGCTTGCCGAGGCTGTCGAGGTTGCCGAAGAGGCCGTCGAGGACGTTGTAGAGGCGCCCGCTTCGGTGGAAACAGCTCCGCGCGAGCATGTCGATACCGACGAGCTGCTTGACGAGAGCGTCGTTCGCGCCTTTACGGCCAAGGCTGGCCGCGGCGGTTTTGGCGGGGGCGGCAAGCGCGATGCTCAGCGCCGTGCCCAGCAGGAGCGCTTCCGTCGCGCCGTGGCTCAAAAGGATGAGCTCGATACCGAGGCTGTTGAGACCGAGGTTGCTGCCGAGTCGCAGAAGCCCGCGAAGGAGCAAAAGCCCATGGAGGCCCAAGAGCCCAAGCGTCGTCGCGGTGCTCACTTTAAGGCTGCGCAGCAGGATGTCGCGCATGAGGCTGAAGAGCCTTCCAATGCTGCAGGCGATGTTGAGGAGTCTGCCAAGAGGGCTCCGGGTTCGTGTCGTCCCGGTCGCGGTTTTGCGGGACGCGCGTATCCCGTAAAGCGTCAGGAGAAGGGCGAGCCGGCTTCGACCGCTCAGGCCGATAAGGCCGAACAAACTGAGAAAACCGTTGAGCCGGTGGCTTGCGAGCAGCAACCTTCCGAGTCGCAGTCTGCGACTGACACCGAGGTCAAAGCTCAACAGTCCGCTGATAAGCAGACAGGGGAGAGCGCCTCAAGCAAGCCCCGCCGCCGTCGTCACCGCGGCGGTCGTGGCTCAAATGCCGAGGCCGCGGCCGAGAAGGCAGCGACGCAAAGTAAGGACGCGAAGGCTGAGGCCCTGGTGGAGCAGCCCAAGCGCCAGCCGGCGAAGGGGGACAAGCCCGAGCGCTCGCAAAAGGGTCCGTCCGCGCCAAAGCAAGAGCGCAAAGCTCAGGCGGATTCCAAGCGCAAAT
>CABSBK010000181.1 GCA_902475865.1 uncultured Collinsella sp. | reverse complement strand
TTCGCCAAAGCGCTTGGCTTTGGACTTGGCACGGTTCTTTTTGGACATGCGCTACTCCTCCCCCATGAGCTCGCCGGCGTTGCGGCGCAGCCACTCAAAGCACAGCGCCGTGGTCGCCTGGGCAACATTGAGGCTCTCGGTCATGCCGCGCTGGGGAAGCTTGGTCAAAAAGTCGCATTTCTCGAGCACCAGGCGCGAGATGCCGTCGCCCTCGGACCCCATGACGAGCGCCACGCGACCCTCGAAGGGAGCATCCCAGCAACTGCCTTCGGCGTGCTCGGAGGCACCGCCCACCCAAAAGCCGGCGGCCTTGAGGTCATCGAGCGCACGGGCGATATTGGGAACCTGCGCGATGGGCAGGTGCATGACGGCACCGGCTGAGGTCTTGTAGCTGCCCACGGTCACGCCGGCGGCGCGCTTGTTGGCGATGATGACGCCCGCGGCGCCCACGACCTCGGCGGAGCGCACGATAGCGCCAAAGTTACCGTCGTCGGTCACATGGTCGAGTACCACGACAAGTGCCGGACCGTCGCCCGCGCGGTCGAGGATATCGGCGACATCGGCATAGGGGAAGTTGCCAACCTCGAGCGCAATGCCCTGGTGAGCGCCATGGCTCGACAGTGCGTCGAGCTGCGCGCGCGGCACATACTTAATGCGGACGCCCGCGGCGTTGAGGTCATCGACCAGACGCGACAGGGCGGCATCGCGCTCCCCGCCCTCGGCAATGAGCGCGCACTTGATGGGAAAACCAGTGCGCAGCGCCTCGGCGGCAGCACGACGGCCTTCGATAAACTCGCCCTTGGGGACCTGAACGTTGTCGCGGTTGCGATCTCGCTGCGGACGCGCAGCCTGGGCTTGGGAGCGCTCGCGCTGGCCCTTGGGGGCGGCAGCGCGATCATTGCGGCGAATCGGACGCGAGCCAGAAGCAGCCTGCTTGCCTCCACGCGGTGCACGCTTGCGATTGTCGGCCATAAAGCGACCTCCTTAAATAGATAACAAACAAGAATCGACCGTCCGAGCCACGGCACCTTGCCTTTCAATCGTCGGGCATGACCACCAGGTCTATGCCCTCCTCTTTCAAGGCAATCTGCCGCACCTCGAACGGTCGACAAATACTAGAGAGTCTTAATACGAGTGCCCGCGGCAGTATCCTCGATCGTCAGGCCCAGGTCCTTGAGCTGGTCGCGGATGGCATCGGCCAGATCCCAGTTCTTGGCGGCGCGGGCCTCGGCGCGAGCCTCGAGAATCTTGGCAGCTGCCTCGTCCACATCGTCACCCGTGTAGGCAACCAGACCGGCGGCAACGCCCAGCAGGCCCAGCGGCAGCTCGACCTTGGGCTCGGGAAGCTCAACGCCAAACGTATCGAGCAACTCGGCCAGGGTATCGGCAGCGGCAAGCGCGGCGGCCTTGTCGGCAGCGTCGCCTGCCTGCTCCAGGTACTGGTTGCACTCGGTCACAAAGCCAAAGACGGCACCCATGGCACCGGCGGTGTTAAAGTCGTCGTCCATGCACTCCTTAAAGGCAGTACGAGTCTCGGCGGCCTTGGCGACAAACGCCTCGGCGGCAGCCTCATCGGCGTCGGCCGTCGCGTGGCTTGCAGCCCAGCGCAGGTTCTCGACCGTGCCGGCGATACGCGTGAGCGAGTTCTCGGCACCCTCCAGGCGCTCCCAAGAGAAGTCGAGCGGCGAGCGATAGCTCGTCTGCAGCATCAGCAAGCGCAGAGCCGCGGCAGAGTGCTGCTCGAGCACCTCGGCCAGCGTAAAGAAGTTACCGAGCGACTTGGACATCTTCTCGCCGTCAACCAGCAGCATGCCCGTGTGCATCCAGGTGTTGGAGAAGCCCTGGTGCCAGGCGCAGGTGGCCTGGGCGCACTCGTTCTCGTGATGCGGGAAGGCAAGGTCGGAGCCACCGCCGTGAATGTCGATCGGGGTGCCCAGATAGCGGTGCACCATGGCGGCGCACTCGGTGTGCCAACCGGGACGGCCCTCGCCCCAGGGGCTCGGCCAGCTGGGCTCGCCGGGCTTGGCGGCCTTCCACAGGGCAAAGTCGAGCGGGTCGTTCTTGTCCTCGTTCTCCTCGATGCGCGCGCCCACCATAAGGTCGTCGATGTTGCGGCCCGAGACCTGGCCGTAGTTGGGATCGCTGCGCACGGCAAAGTACACATCGCCGTTATCGGCTGCGTAAGCGTGGCCCTGCTCGATAAGCGTCTTGATCATGGCGATCATGGGGCCGATCTCCTTGGTGGCGCGGGGGCGCACGTCGGGATCGAGCACGTTGGCGGCGCGCATGACGCCGATGAACTTGTCGGAGAACTCCGTCGCGACCTCGGCAGCCGTACGGCCCTGCTCGTTGGCGCGCTTGATGATCTTGTCATCGACATCGGTGAGGTTCTGTGCGAACGTGACCTCGTAGCCGCTCGCGATGAGCCAACGGCGGATCACGTCAAAGCTGATGAACGTGCGGGCATTGCCGATGTGGATGTTGTCGTAGACCGTGGGGCCGCACACATACATGCGGACCTTGCCGGACTCGATGGGCTGGAACTCTTCCTTTTTATGGGTAGCGCTGTTGTAGATACGCATTCGTTACTCCTTAGCGGTTTTCTGTAGCAGGCAGACGGCCCAGGCGCCAATTCCCTCGCCTTGGCCTTCCCAACCGAGCTTTTCGGTCGTAGTGGCGGCAACGCCCACGTTTTCGACGTCAACGCCCAGAGCATGGGCAAGGTTGGCGCGCATGGCATCGCGGTGCGGGGTGATCTTGGGTTGCTGGCAGGCAATGGTGCAATCGGCATCGACAAACTCAAAGCCCAGCTCGCGCGCATAGTCCATCACACGGGCAAGCAGCACCATCGAGTCGGCACCCTCGTAGGCAGGATCGGTGTCGGGGAACAGTTTGCCGATGTCTCCCCCGCGGCAGGCGCCCAGAATGGCGTCGGCCAAGGCGTGCGCGAGCACATCGGCATCCGAGTGGCCCAGCAGGCCGCGCTCGTAGGGAATGTCGACCCCGCCGATAATACATCGACGCCCCTCCACCAAACGGTGGACGTCGTAGCCGTGGCCAATGCGCAGGTTACTGAACATGGGGAAGGTCCTCTCCCTCGGCCATGCGGCCGAGCAGAATCGCGGTTACGGGACGCAAGTCCTCGGGTACCGTCACCTTAAGGTTATCGCGTGGGCTCTGGACGCAGCGAACGCGTCCTCCCATGCGCTCGACCAGCGAAGAATCATCGGTCCCGATAAAGCCCTCGGCGATAGCTGCGGTGTGGGCGCGCTTCATGGCGTCGACGCTAAAGATCTGCGGCGTCTGTGCGGCCCAATAGAGTTCGCGCGGCGGCGTCTAGATCGGAAGAGCACACGTCTGAACTCCAGTCACTGACCAATCTCGTAT
>CABSBK010000180.1 GCA_902475865.1 uncultured Collinsella sp. | reverse complement strand
AGCGACGGCTTGAGGGGCGAGATGGGGTGCTTGGGGCCGGCGCAGCGTCAAGCCTGAAGGTGGTCTTGGATCAGGTCGCAGATGGCTCGGGCGTCGTTGATGTTGATGGCTCGAGTCGCAAAGCCGGCATCGAATGCCTGGCGTGCCAGGGCTTCGTTGCAGGCAAGGGCCAGCGTGTGGCCATCGACCAGGTCGAGTGAGCTCTTGCCGCGCAGACGGTCGACACCCGATCGCGCGACGACGATGTTGTCGAAGCCCTCGGTCTTGTAGCCCTCGATGATCACCACATCGACATCGTTGTAACGCGACAGCAGCTCGCGCGCGGGCATCTCGTCCTCCTCGCGCGTGTCGGCGTACTCCGCCCAGCGCGTGGCGCAGATGAGGCCTACGTGCTTGGATCCGGCTTGGTGATGGCGCCAGGTGTCCTTAGCGGGCACATCGATATCAAAGCCGTGATGCCCATGATGCTTGAGCGAGCCCACGCGCAGGCCGCGGCGGGTGAGCTCGGCAATGACCTTCTCGACGAGCGTGGTCTTGCCCGAGTTTTGGTAGCCGATAAACGCGATCGCAGGGACGGCCGGGGCCGGAGCTGCGGGCGCGATGGCGACGGATGCGCTCGCGGGTGCGTCGCCCGCGGCTCCCACGGCCTCAACAGCAGCGGCCTGACGCTCTGCACGATCCCACACGCCCGAGCGGCCGCCCTCCTTGTGCAGCAGGCGTACGTCGACGATCTCCATGCCGCGATCGACCGCCTTGCACATGTCATAGATGGTCAGGCACGCGGCGCTCGCGCCAGTCAACGCCTCCATCTCGATACCCGTCTTGCCCGTCACGCCGGCCGTAACCAGTACGTGAAAGCCAACCTGCCCGTCCGCGCGCGCCGGTGCCCAGCCCTCGGGCACATCCTCGGCAGGCGTTCCCGCCGAAGCGATGGGCTCGATATCGCACTTACTCTTGGTAATGAGCAACGGATGGCACATGGGAATGATGTCGCTCGTGCGTTTGATGGCCATAATGCCCGCCACGCGCGCGCAAGCGAGCACGTCACCTTTTTTGGCGCGGTCCTGCAGCACCATGGCCTGCGTCTCGGGGTGCATAAGGATGGTGCCCTCGGCGATGGCGATGCGATGCGTCTCGGCCTTGTCGGACACGTCGACCATCCGAACCTCGCCCTTGGCGTCCACGTGCGTCAGCTCGTCGCGGCGCGCGTCACGGGCGGGCTCGGCGGCGGCGCTGGAAGTCGGCTGCACGGACGCGTCGGCGTTGCCAGCATTCGCCGCAGCCGTGACTTTGTGGGCAGACATCGCGGCCCTGCGAGCGGCCTTGGTGGCATCGGCGTACCTGCTCTTGGCCATATGATCATCCTCCGATTTGGGACATAAATCGTTGCGTGCCCTCAATTATCGCGTGTTCCTGCGGTTTGTGGGCCACGGCATCGCGCCAAATCGAAAGTACCTGCATATCATCACCACGGCGCAGGGCGTCGCGCACCGAATACTCGGCATCGCTGAACAGGCACGGACGCACGTTGCCATCGGCCGTCAGGCGCAGACGGTTGCAGTTCGCGCAAAAATGATTGGACATGGCGCTGATAAAGCCGACCGTTCCCGCCGCGCCCGGAAAGTGCCAATAGCGCGCAGGACCCGCGCCGGCAGGAGCGTCGTTGATGTCGAGCGGCTCGAGCTCGCCAAGTCCCGTCGCGGCGGCCCCGGCATTGATGCGCGCCCGCAGCTCGTCGCTCGGCACGGTATCGCTCGCGTCCCACAGCTCGGGATTGAGCGCGGGAGCATGCGGATCCACAGCGCAATGCGAACTCGTGTGCTCGTCGCCGATGGGCATATATTCGATAAAGCGCAGATGGACGGGGCGGTCGACGGTCAGCCGTGCGAGGGTCTCTACATCTTGGTTGAGCCGGCGCACCACGACACAGTTGACCTTAACGGGCTCAAAGCCCCAAGCCAGCGCCGCGTCGATGCCAGCCATGGTCTGCTCGAGTCGACCTAGACGCGTGATCTTTCCAAAGAGCGTAGGGTCGAGCGTGTCGAGCGAGATATTGACGCGGTTAAGCCCGGCATCTTTGAGCTGCGGCGCCAACTTGGGAAGCAGGGCGCCGTTGGTGGTGAGCGAGATGTCCTCGATCTGCGGAATCGCGCGGATGTCGCGAATGAGCGGAATGATGCGACGGCTGACCAGCGGCTCGCCGCCCGTCAGACGCACGCGGCGAATACCCTCCCCCGCCACCAAGCGCACAAAGCGGGCGATTTCCTCGGCGCTGAGCAGCTCGTCGTGCGCGCGGGGCGCCACGCCATCGGCCGGCATGCAATAGATGCAGCGGAAATTGCACTTGTCGGTAACGGCAATGCGCAGGTAGTTGATATCGCGGCCAAAGCCGTCATGTTGCACGCGTCCGTCCACGCAGCCCTCCCCTCACGCGGCGTTTTATTCTTCGGAAAACATAATACCCCACGAGAGAATCATGCCGACACCCGTACGACAGGACAGGTTGCTTCGAGCAAGACCGGCTTCCCAAGCCCATCCTCAGCACGTAAACCATCACAACATTCGATGCTTTTCCCGTTTTTGGCGAAAAACGTCGAATGTTGTGATGGTTTGCCTGCCCACGGCACCCCGTAGAGGGACCAAAACGTCCCTAAAGGCCGCCGTCCCAGTGCCGAATCACGAATTCTCGCAGGTCGTTTTGACGTTTCTGGAATGTCTCGCTTCGGTCGCACTTAAGACCCATAGCAAGCGCGATGGCGTTCATCGCCCGGTGCAATTGCAGCTGGTGGGCAAACTGAGTCCCGGTGAGGACGATCATCCTAAAGCCCAGCGCGCTCAGCACGGTCATACGCTCCGCATCCGACGCGCTGCGCTGTTTATCAAGATGGTCCGAGCCGTTGTATTCAATCCCCGTACCGCTCGCAGGCGCATATACGTCGATCTCGAAATACCCGGCCTTAGCGAGATACTTGAACTCGTTGGGAACATCGACCCGATGGTTGAGCTCGATCTTGGCGTATCCCAGCCCTCCCTGGGAACGTTTTGCTACGACCATGATTGCGGTGGCCGTCTCCATGGGCGACCGCGCGCCATCATGCACACGTTTGAGCACGGCGACCGCGCGTATGGCCCCCTGACGAGATCGGTTCTCATTGCAATAGGCAATCAAGTCGGCAACGGTATACCTCTGCCCCATCTCAATATAATCGTCTGTCGACAGATGATTCAAATGGTATCGGGCGCAGATTTCGTAGCCATATTCCAGCTGCTCGGACTCGCTCATCCACGAACCCGCTTGGACAAAGCACATGACCTCATCAACCACCAGAAGGCCCTCTGCCACCTCGATAAGATGGTCTGAAGGTACCGGCGCTCCAAACACGTGGCACCT
>CABSBK010000179.1 GCA_902475865.1 uncultured Collinsella sp. | reverse complement strand
CATATGAACTTTATCGCGAGTTCCGCACGAACAGGAGGCCACTTAATGTGGCCTCCGTCGTGAGCAGGACTGTAGAGCAGGAAAGTTCATATGCGGCCGCTGGCGCCCGGGCAGCGCCGGGGACCGCACCCGTACGACTACAGCGTCATGTTTGGATCGGCGTCGACGTCGAACGGCGAGATTTCACCTCGGTCGAATTTACGGCGAGCGACCTCCGCGATCATGGCGGCGTTATCGGTGCAGGCAGACAAGGGCGGCACCGTTACGCGGATTCCCTGACGCCCGAGTTTCTTGATCATCATCTCGCGCAGATGCGGGTTGGCCGAGACGCCGCCGCCGATGCAATACTCCTTGCACCCGGTGGCGTGCAGGGCGTTTTTGGCCTTCTTGTACTGCACGTCAAAGACCGCCGCCTCAAACGAGGCCGCCAGATCGGGCAGGTGAATCGTGCGCCCGGCCTTGGTCTCCTGCTCGATGTAGAGCGTCACCGCCGTCTTGAGGCCCGAAAGCGAGAAGCGATAGTCGCCCCTGCTGTTCAGCGCGCGGGGGAAATCAATCGCCTTAGGGTTGCCCGTCTCGGCAAGCTTGGAGATGATGGGGCCTCCGGGATAGCCAAGGCCCAGTGCCTTTGCCACCTTGTCGAAGGCTTCGCCCACGGCGTCGTCAAGCGTCTCGCCAAGCACCTCGTAGTCGCCCCATGCCCTTACGTGCACGAGCATGGTGTGCCCGCCCGAAACAAGCGTAAAGATAAACGGCGGCTTGAGGTCGGGCTGCGCCAACAGGTTGGCAAACAGGTGACCCTCCAGATGATTGACGCACACCAGCGGTTTGCCGGCAGCATACGCAAAGCCCTTGGCAAAGGCGACACCCACCACCAAGGCACCCACCAGGCCCGGACCTTGCGTCACGCCCACGGCGGCAAGCTCACTTGGTGCAATGGCTCCGCCCGTAAGGCCAAGCGACGCCGCGGCATCTTCAAGCGCCGCATCTACGACACTCACAATCACCTCAACGTGCTTGCGCGAGGCGATCTCGGGCACCACGCCGCCAAAGCGAGCATGAAAATCAATCTGTGTCGACACCTGGTTGGCCAGTATATTGCCATCCGCATCGATAATTGCCACGGCTGTCTCGTCGCAGGAGCTCTCGATGGCAAGCACCAGGCGGCGGCGCTCGATTTCGGCACGCTCCTCAGCGGTGCGTTCGGGCGCGGGCAGCGGCCATACACGCTGTTCGGCAGCCGTCGGCTCGGGCGAGGCATTGTCGAGAGGAAGCACCAGGGGCAGCGGCGCCGTCATGACGATGGCATCCTTGCCGGCACCGTAATAGCCACGGCGACGACCCGCCTCGGTAAAGCCCAGAGCGGCATAGAGTGCAATTGCGGCCTCGTTGCCGTCCTCAACCTCAAGCGAAGCCGTGGTGCAGCCGAGCATCTGTGCGTCATAGCTCACGTGCGACAGCAGCTTGCGGGCGATGCCCTCGCGGCGATGCGCCGGATCGACGGCAACGTCCATAATCTGCACGTCCCCGTCGACGACCATACCGCCGGCAAGACCCAGCAGACAGCCGTCGTCGTGCGCCACCCACCAGCTACGCGGCGCGGCAACGTCCTCGCCCAGCTCGGACAGGAACATGCCCGGCGTCCACGCCTCGTGTCCGGCGCCTTCAAAGCAGGCGGTCTCCAGTGCGCTCGCGCCCTCGGCATCCGCCGCGCCCATGGGGCGGAATTGCAGATGACGTCCGGCAAGCTCGTCGGCAACACCTGTCACCTCACTCTGCGCGCTCTCGGCAAGGCCCAGACGCTTGCGCTCGTTTTCCTCGGCATCCGAAAGGCGCGTATAGATCGGCAAGACGCGAGCCGGATCGCCATCGCCTGCGGCGTGCGCCATCAGCAGGCCCTCGCCCGAGGGCCACCACAGGTCTCGCTCCACGCAGCGCGCCGTCTCATCCTCGCCCAGCAGTTTGCCATAACGCACGAGACCGTCACCAGTTAACTGAACCTGATCCCAGTCCGCGGTCTGGCGCCACTCATCAAGCGCCACGGCGGCCTTGACCACGCGCTCGCGCTCAAACAGACGCTCGGGGCCCTCATCCCCCAGCACATAGAGCGCCGGGTACACCTCGCCGCGCATGGCATCGGCAAGAACACCAAGCTTGCCGCGTACGCCGGCCTTCCATGCTGTCCAGGCGCAAGCGTCAAGTGTCGACACGCCCAGCAACGGCACGTTGGCACCGCGTGCCAGACCCTTTGCGGTGGAGATGCCGATACGCACGCCCGTAAACGAACCCGGGCCGCGGCCGACCACATAACAGCCGACATCGCTGCGATCCAGGCCGGTCTGCTTCAGTAGGCCATCAACAGTATTCACGAGCTCAACGTTGGCATGACGGCGACACAGATGGTCCCCACTCACCAGCTTTTCCTCGCCTGTCTGCACATCAATCCAGCTTACCGCGCAGGCAAGCATGTCGGTCGATGTGTCGAGCGCCACCACCAGCGCGTTGTCGTTATGCAAGCTCATCTTGTACAGCCTTATCTATCAAATGGGAAAGCTCATCCGCGCGCTCGCCGTGTGCCTCGAGCGTTATCGTTCGCACGTCGCTGTCGTCCTCATCGCGCTTAAGCGTCACCGAAAGATACTCATCTGTCAGTTCATCCTGAAACTGCTCGCCCCATTCCAGCAGGCAAACACCCTCATAGCCCAGCACGTCAAAAATGCCCGTATCCTCAAGCTCGTAGGCATGCTCCAGGCGGTACAGATCAAAATGGAACAGCGGAATACGCCCTTGGTCATGAACGGCCATGAGTGCGAACGTAGGGCTCGTGACCATATGCTCATCGCCCAGAGCGCGCGAAACGCCCTTGGTAAAGTGGGTTTTGCCCACCCCGAGGCCGCCGGTCAAAATCAGCACATCGCCATCTTCTAGACACGGTGCGACCAGCTCGCCAAAATGCTCCGTATCGGCAGTACGAGCCGTTCTATAGGTACCTACCCCCAGGCGCTCCAGGGACATATATGCTCCTTATTATTCCGAGGCACCCTCTGGCGCGGGGTGCCGCTCCAGATAGTCGCCCAGCATCTTATAGTCTTCCTCCAGCAACTCCTGCCACGCCGGATTGCGCAGCGCCGCCGCAGGATGAAACGTCGGCATCACCACAAAGTGGCCCATCTGATGGAACCTGCCGCGCAGCTTGGTAATGCCGATCTCGGTCTTGAGCACAAAGTGCGTTGCGGGGTTACCGAGCGTCACGATGATATCGGGCCAGATGCTTCGAATCTGCTCGCGCAAAAACGGTGAGCAAGCCAGCACTTCCTCGGGGCGCGGATTGCGGTTTCCCGGCGGGCGACACTTAAGCACGTTGGCAATGTAGACGTCTGCGCGTTTGAGCCCCGCCAGCGA
>CABSBK010000178.1 GCA_902475865.1 uncultured Collinsella sp. | reverse complement strand
TTCCGTCGTGGGGTTAGTAACAGTCACGCCCGTAATATGCAGGTTTGTGAACTCACCATCGTAGCCACCAGTGCCCACGTAGAAAGTATTTTTAACCGCATAATTTGCAGTTGCAGCCTTTTCGGCAGTACCATCGTCAATCTGAAACTCGCTACCGGCCTTCATCGTCGCTGCATCAGCCTTGTCCGCGTAAGCGGACTTCCAAACGGCATTGCCATTTTCTTTGACAACCTTTGCAGGGTAGAGATTTGCATGAGGCTGCGCAGAGACGACAGAACTATTAGAGGTCTTCGACGTCGCCGCGTTGTCAATCACAAGGTAAGCAGAGTTGGACTGAGCCGCAATGCTAGACGTCTTAGCCTCGACTTTGTTATTGCTCACAAACCATGCGAAGGTGGCGAAGCCGAGGGCTACGGCTGCCACGAGGACCATGGCGATGGCTGCGCCCATCTGCTTCTTTAATGCCTTGGTATCCATGCGGACCCCTTTCTTTCCCCATTCATCCCAGATGACCCTCGAGAAGCCCGGAAGGGGAGCCCGCGCTTTCGTGTTGGATGTTGCTTGCCCATCCTTTAGACATGGAATTGAGAATACCACAATTCTTACGATTTCCTTATGAGTTTTCGGCAGCCTACATTCCGGCAGATTCATAGGTCTACCTCGGGTTATATGTGGTGCTATGTGAACATCGTTTACCTTATTTGATCTCTCTCCCGCAAAGCCGTAAGTCCCCCTTAAGCCTTGCGGCCGCAGCGCCACGCCATCGCATACATTCACCCTCCGCCGAGCTTCGCCCGAGCCTCTCCCCACTCGCTATACTGGTGTGGCACGTGTAATTTTTGCCTGCTAAACAGGCTATTTGTTGGGAGGGCCCCATGCCTTTTGCCAATCAACCCAAGGGAAGCATTTCCACCGGATCGATCAAGCCGGTGACGCGCAAGGCCGTTCGTTGTCAGCGCGAAGTCGCTTGGTTGGTCACGCAGGCGGCCGGCAAGCTCGTGGCCACCACCGACGACGTCAACGCCCCGACGCCCAGCTTTGTGCTGGCAGCGGCGCTGTCGCACGCCCGCAAACAGGAGCAGGCTGCTCAGGACAACGGACACGCGATTGACTACGAGGCCGTCATGGGCCCCAACCTTGCGAGCTTTTGCCAGGCTGTGGGCCTGCCCGCAGCACCCAACGCGCTTTCGGACGCGGGCTACATGTTCACGCTCTCGGGCGCGGACCTCATCCGCGACCTCTACGCCTACTGCGGCGACCTGGGCGAGCGCATGGGAGACGCGGCGCAGGTCAAGCCGGGCTACGCGATCAAGCTCGCGTTGCGGTTGTTCTTGCTGGACGGCGCCTCAGCCGCCATCGCCTCCGACGGCAAAACCTCGGCATAAGCCACCACCAAAAGCGCCGGGTCGGGAAATCAATCCCAGCCCGGCGCTTCTTCGTTCTACTTGTCCTCGTTCCCTGCTGGCGAGTTCTTTTGGTTGCGACGGTTACTCCAAGTCACGTTGTGTTCCTTGTAGTAATCGGGCGCCTCGTTGCCGCTCGCGCTAATGGGGTCGTTGCCGGTCAGGGTGTCGGCAATATCCTGCACGAACTTAACGAACAGGCTCGAATCGTCGGTCTCGGACGAATCAAAATCGAAACCGAACTCCACCGCGCCGCCGATGATCTTGTCCACACACTCCGGGTCGTCGCCGTCCAGCCAAATGACCACGGTGTATTTGTCCACATCGCCCACACGGAAGTTTTTGTGGCTAATGGTCGTTACCACGTCTTTGGACGCAAACGGCTCGGTGTTGGGTTCGGGGCTGCCGTCGGTCGCAGCCGCCGCATAGGTAGTGGGTTCGCCGTTGCGATACACCCTCACGCGCGCGGCCTTCTCCACGCCCTTGCTGGCGCTGACCACCTTGAGCTTGGCGCTGTAGCCCAGATCGGTCTTGCCGGCGTTGCGGATATAGAAGGTGTACGCCACGTAGTTCTTGCCGTTGTGGCTACCGTCGATATCGTCCAGATTGTCGGGCAGGTCCTCAGCGGCGATATTGGTGCCGTTGTCCAAAGCGTCGGCGGCCAGGCGCGCGGTGGCGTTGTTAAAGTCGCCGTTTTCGGCAATGGCCACGCCGCGGCGGAACAGCTCCAGGCGGTTGAGGTTGATGGTGAAGTTACCCATGTTTTCCTGCATAAACGACAGGGCGAACAGCACGCCAAAGGCAAGCGCCAGCACCACGAGGGCCTTTTGCAGCTTGTCCATACGCAGCAGCGCCGCGCCAATGCGCTCCATGCGGCGCTTGGGCATATACATGGACACGACCGCGTCGGGGTCGATGTCGTCGAGGTCCTGGTCGGCCAGTGCCTGCTCCAGCTCCTCGATGCGCACCACGCCGCGCAGGTTGCGTTTGGGCTTGGGCTTGCGGTTGGACTTGCCGAAGCGCTTGCGGGAGGCGGGAGCCTGCTCGGGTGCGGAGTCCTCGCCGGGCGCGTCCTGCGACGCGTCCTCGGCCTGGCTCTCAGCCAAATCCTCGGCAGATTGATCTTTGTTGTCGTTACGCTTGAACAGTGTCATGGCGATCAGAGCTTATATTTGGCGCGGATGTAGCCGACGTATTCTTTGACGAGCTCGCGCTCCATGTCGTCGGCGTAGCGGAACTGCAGGCCGCAGACGTTGCGATACAGGCTGCCCTTGGGCGCGCGGCGCACCCAGCACACGATGCCCAGCTGCTCGGGCAGCTCGTGGCGCTCGCCCTGCAGACGGATCGTGGGCATTTGCACGGCCAGGGCCTCGCCCACGTCGGGGTAATCGTTAAGGTAGATAGCCAGACCGCCGGCCGAGACGTCGATGGTCATGGCGTCCTCGGGCTCGTGGGTCGGCGCGTTGTCGCGCTGGTAGTTCAGGCGCATGGCGACCTTAAAACGCTCGTCGCGGCGCTTAACGAAGGTGCGCTGCTCGGCGACTTTGCGCATTTTCCAGTAGGTGCGGATGCCCTTTTTCTCGACTGCCTCGGGATAGCCGGCGAGCACGAACGTCTCCTCGCCCACTTTGTATTGCAGCAACAGCTTTTGGTTTTCGTCCATGATGAGCGGCTTGCCGGCGAGCATGGGAGCGCTCATAAGAAAGTACGCCTCGTCCATTTTCTCTTTGTACGTGGCGAGCATGTTAAAGTCGGTTTTTTGGCCCATGGGCACGTCGAATGCCACCTGAAGCTTGGTCCCCGGCGTTATCTGTTGCTCTGCCATATATTCTCCCCCAGTCGCGGGCGCCGATATCATCGTCGTGCGCGATGCACATTGGGCTATTGTAACTGCTTTGCCGCAGGTTTCGATGTGCAGCGCGTGAAATGGCGCGGATGCTGGGGGCCTGGCGCTAGTGCAGCTGCTCCGCGCGCGGTATCAATCTGGCAGCGATGCATGTCCCC
>CABSBK010000177.1 GCA_902475865.1 uncultured Collinsella sp. | reverse complement strand
GGCGGCTTTACCGGCGTGTGCTCCATGCCCAATACCGATCCCGTCACCGATAACGGCACCGTTGTGGAGTTCGTCAAGTCCCGTGCTGCCGAGGTCGGTCACTGCCGCGTCTATCCGTCGGGCGCCATGACCCGTGGTCTTAAGGGCGAGGCCATGTCCGAGATGGGCGATATGGTCGCCCACGGCGCCGTCGCCTTCACCGACGACGGCCGCGGCGTGCAGAGTGCGGGCATGCTCCGTCGCTGCATGGACTACGGCAAGATGTTCGGCAAGGTCTTTATGAGCCACTGCCAGGACGAGGACCTGGTCGGCCACGGCCAGATCAACGAGGGCAAGGTCTCGACCCGTCTGGCTCTCGAGGGCTGGCCGGCTGCCGGCGAGGAGCTCCAGATCGCCCGCGACATCGAGATCGCCAAGCTGACCGGTGCCAAGCTGCACATCCAGCACATCTCCACCGCCCATGGCCTGGAGATCGTGCGTGCCGGTAAGGCCGCTGGCGTTCAGGTTACCTGCGAGGCCACCCCGCACCACATGTTCCTGACCGAGAACGACCTGGACGAGACCTACAACACCTCGCTCAAGGTCAATCCGCCGCTTCGCACCGACGAGGATGCCGAGGCCATCCGTCAGGGTGTCATCGACGGCACCGTCGACGTTATCGTCACTGATCACGCTCCCCACACCCCGTGGGAGAAGGCCCGCGAGTTCGAGCTTGCGCCCTTTGGCATGATCGGCCTCGAGACCTCGCTGTCGCTCGTGCTCACCGAGCTGGTTAACACGGGCAAGATGAGCGTGGGTCGCATGGTCGAGCTCATGGCCATCAAGCCGCGTGAGATCCTGGGCCTCGACCAGGTTCAGGTCAAGGCGGGCTCCGTTGCCGACCTGACCGTGTTCGACCCCGCCGCAACCTGGACGGTCGGCGAGGACGGCTACGAGTCGCGTGCCGAGAACTCCGGTTTCGCCGGCCGCACGCTCACCGGTCGTGCCACCGATGTGTTTGTCGGCGGTAAGCAGACGCTCGCCGACGGCTGCATCTGCTAGCATAGCCTTATCGCTTTTGTGCGCGGTGCCCTTGCGGTGCCGCGCTTTCTGTTCGTTTTGACCATGCATCCGCATGGGGGATTGGAGCGTCTATGCCCACACCTTCCACTGCACGCATGCACGACTTCGAGGTCGTATCGAACCAGGAGATCGCCGACGGCATCTTCTCGCTCGTCATCTCGGCCCCCAAGCTTGCAAGTGCGCTCAAGCCCGGTCAGTTTGTGAACATTGCCGTACCCGGCGATGCGTCCTCGCTGCTTCGCGTGCCCCTGAGCTACTATCGCGCCGACGCCGAAGCCGGCACCGTCGAGCTGTGGTACGCCGTCGTGGGCGACGACACCCGTCGCCTGTCGCAGATGGGCCCCGGTTCCAAGTCCAACCTGCTGGGCCCTGGCGGCCGCGGCTGGCTGGTACCCGAGGGCACCAGGAAGGCATTGCTTGTCGCCGGCGGCATCGGTGTTCCGCCCGTGCTGTGCCTTGCCGGTAAGCTTGCCGAGCAGGGTGTGGCCGTCGACGTGTGCCTGGGCTTTGGCACTGCGTCCAAGGCCGTGGGCATCGATGAGTTCCGCTCGCTGTGCGATACGGTCAACGTGTGCACCGACGACGGCTCGCTCGGCACGCACGGCTTCTGCACCGATCCTGCCGCTGAGCTGCTCGGCGAGGGCGGTTACGACTACGTCGCCAGCTGCGGCCCCGCCGTCATGATGAAGAAGGTCGCCGCCGCTGCCGCCGAGGCCGGTGCGTACTGCGAGGTGTCGCTCGAGCGCATGATGAGCTGTGGCTTTGGCGCCTGCAACACCTGCAATGTCGAGACGGTCGATGGTATGAAGGGCGCCTGCATGTGCGGCCCCGTGTTCGATGCTTCCAAGGTGGTGGTCTTCTAGTGGGTACCGTGAACATGGCCGTCGATTTCGGCGGCGTCAAGATGCAGAACCCCATCAACACCGCAGCCGGTACCTTTGGCTACGGCTGGCAGTTCCAGAACTTCTTTGATGTCTCCCAGCTGGGCGCCATCACCACCAAGGGTTGTGCTGCCGAGCCCTGGCCCGGCAACCCCGCGCCCCGTATGGCCGAGATCCCGGGCGGCATGATCAACTCCGTGGGCCTTCAGAACCCCGGCGTGGCCGCCTTTGCCCGTGAGTCCGGTCCGTGGCTCGAGCAGCTTTCCAAGGACGGTTGCCAGGTCATCTGCCAGGTTGCCGGTCATTCCGTCGAGGAGTTTGTCCGCGCGCTCGAGATGTATGTCGAGCTGTGCCCCTGGGCTGCCGGCTACGAGATCAACGTGAGCTGCCCCAATATCGCCGCCGGCGGTGCCGCCATGGGCTCCTCGCCCGAGGGCGCCTCTGCCGTTATGGCTGCCTGCCGCAAGGTGACCGATAAGCCGCTGTTCGTAAAGATGGCGCCGGTCAACGTCGCCGAGATTGCCAAGGCTCTCGAGGCCGCGGGAGCCGACGGTCTTTCGGTCATCAACTCCATCCAGGGCATGGCCATTGACGTTCATACCCGCAAGTCCCGTGTGGCCAAGCCCAAGGGCGGCCTTTCGGGTCCGCTGTGCCACCACATCGCCGTTCGCATGGTCTGGGAGGTCGCTCAGGCCGTCGATATCCCCATCAACGGTGTCGGCGGCGTCATGACGGGCGAGGATGCGGCCGAGTTTATCCTGGCTGGCGCTACCTGCGTGTCGGTCGGCATGGCCAACTTCGTCGATCCGTGCGCTTCGCTCAAGATCGCGCACGAGCTCGAGGCCTGGGCGGAGTCTCAGGGCGTGAAGGACATCAACGAGCTGGTAGGTGCTTTCGAATGCTAGAGACCGATGCCCGCGACCGCGTTATCGTCGCCCTCGACTGCGACCGTGAGCGTGCGCTCGAGCTCGCCCACGAGCTTTCTGGTCATGCCGCTTGGCTCAAGGTGGGCATGACACTCTATTACGCTGAGGGCCCCGAGATCGTCAAGACGTTCAAGGACCTGGGCTTTAAGGTCTTCCTCGACCTCAAGTTCCATGACATTCCGCATCAGGTGCGCGGTGCCGCCCGTTCCGCCTCGCTTGCCGGTGCCGACCTGCTTTCGGTCCACGGTCTGGGCTCGGGCGCTATGCTCGCTGCCTGCCGCGAGGGTGCCGAGGAGGCGCGCGAGGACCGTGCCAAGCTCGTTGCCATCACCGTGCTCACGCTGGCCGAGATCGGCGTCGAGTCACCCGTGGCCGAGGAGGCCGCCCGTCTGGCAAAGCTTGCCCAGGCTAACGGCATCGACGGCATCGTGTGCTCGCCGATGGAGGCTCATGACATGCGCGAGCTGCTCGGCCCCGACGCGCTGATCGTGACTCCGGGCGTTCGTCCGGTGGGTGCCGCCCTGGGCGATCAATCCCGCGTGGCGACGCCCTCCCAGGCTATCGAGCGCGGTGCGAGCCACATCGTGGT
>CABSBK010000176.1 GCA_902475865.1 uncultured Collinsella sp. | reverse complement strand
GCTGTCGCGCACGTCGGCGGCATATTCCAGCAACAGGCCAAAGCCCGAAGACGCAGCCAGCGAATCGATGACGCGCACCTTGCCGCCCTGGGGATAGCGATCCGCGAGCATCTGCGCCGCAACGCAGGCCGATCCATACGTGCCCGAAATACCCGACGACAACGCCAGGTGCAGCACGTCTTTGCCCTCGGCAACAAACGGCTCCCAAAACTCCTCGTACTCACCTACGCTCACCTGAGACGTCTTGGGCATGGCGCCCGCGGCAATCTGGGCAAAAAACTCGTCCGGCGTAATCGACTGATACAGATCGTCCGTATAGACAACATCGTCGATCTCGTAATGAAAACACACGACAGGGATATAGCGCGACGCAAAGAACTCACGGGTTCGATCGGCGGCGGATTCACAGGTCAGGACAAAATCACTCATATGAGGCTCCTTACTCATTGCTGCGTAAATTATTGCACAGCAAGCGTGAATACGGTACAAATGTCCACTATTTACCAAATTGAACCAAAGATAGTGAACATCTTTACCGTCATCATCTCTATCGATCCCGGAGGCATGCGTCTGCAAAAACGACCCTGCGTCTCCACTCAACCGCCATATCTACCTCAACTAAATCGATTTACCAAACCGTTCGGCCAACAATTCGACCTCCCATCTCCATTCGAAACAAAAGCGGCGCATACTGATAAACGTTTGACGCTGTTTGTCAGTTTTACCAACCACATCGGAAGGTGCTTCATGGTCGCATTCGATCGCAATCCGCAAGACTTCAAGTATCTGCGCCTGCTGTCGAGACAGTTCCCCACCGAGCAATCCGCATTCACCGAGATCATCAACCTCTCGGCCATCCTCAACCTACCCAAGGGCACCGAGCATTTTATGAGCGATGTGCATGGCGAGTACGAAGCCTTTATGCACATCCTCAACAACTGCTCGGGCGTCGTACGCGAGCATGTCGACGAGATCTTTGGCGACACGCTCTCCTTTGACGAAAAGGGCGAGCTGTGCACGCTCATCTACTATCCGCGCGAGAAGATCGATCTTGTCCGCAGCCGGCGCGAGGACTCGCCCACCTGGTACAAGACCATGCTCGACCAGCTCATTGTGGTTGCCCGCTCGCTTTCGAGTCGCTACACCCGCTCCAAGGTGCGTAAGGCCATCCCGCGTGATTACGCCTACATCATCGACGAGTTGCTGCACACACATCCAGACGAGAACAACTACCGCGTGCGTTATCACGAGCGCATTATCGAATCCATCTTGGAGACCGCCAGCGCCGACGACTTTATCGAGTCGCTTGCCTCGCTCATCAAGCGCCTGGCCGTCGACCACCTGCACCTGGCGGGCGACATCTTCGACCGCGGCGGCGGCGCGGCCAAGATTATGGACCGTCTGCTCACCTACCATTCACTCGACATTCAGTGGGGTAACCACGATCTGCTGTGGATGGGCGCTGCGGCCGGTGAGCCCGCCTGCATCGCCACGGTGCTGCGCAACAACCTGCGCTACGACAACTACGAGATTCTCGAGAACGACTATGGCATCTCGCTGCGCGAGCTTGTCGCCTTCGCCGACGCCACCTATACCGCCGGCGAGCCGATAAGCCCGCTGATCAAAGCCATTAATGTCCTGCTCTTTAAGCTCGAGGGCCAGATTATCCAGCGCCACCCCGAGTTCGACATGGCCGACCGCCTGCTGCTCGACAAGATCGATCACGACGCCGGCACAGTCACGCTTGCCGACGGCAGCGTGTGGCCGCTCACGACCAACGACTTCCCCACCGTCGATCCGGCGGACCCCTACACGCTCACGCCCGAGGAGCAGCACATCATCGACAAACTCGTGTCCGAGTTTGTCACCGCCGATCACCTGCATCGCCACATCGATTTCCTCTATACCCACGGCTCCATGTATAAGGTCGCCAACGGCAACCTGCTGTTCCACGGCTGCGTGCCGCTCAACGAAGACGGCACCTTTAGCAGCATGAACTGCCTGGGCACCTGGCATGCCGGCCGCGATTATTTTGATTTTTGCGACCATATCGCGCGCCGTGCCTGGCGCGTCGGCGACCGCGATGCCCTCGACTGGATGTGGTACCTGTGGATCGGCTTCAACTCACCCGCCAGCGGACGCGTGGTGCGCACCTTCGAGCGCGCCTACATCGCCGACAAGAGCACGTGGGTCGAGCCGATGGACCCGTACTATACGCTCACCACGTCCTCGTCCGTTTGCGACGACATCATGCGCGAGTTCGGCGTTGCCCCCATGGCCTGCTCGCCGACGGGCCACATCATCAACGGCCACACCCCGGTCAAGACCACCAAAGGCGAGCAGCCCATCCGCGCCAACGGCAAGCTGCTGGTCATCGACGGCGGTTTCTGTCGCGCCTACCACCCCAAAACGGGCATCGCCGGCTACACGCTCATCTCGAGCTCGCGCGGATGCCGCCTCAAGTCGCACCAGGCCTTTACCACCGTTGCCGAGGCGCTCACCCGCAACATCGATATCGAAAGCGAGACCAACCGCTTTGACGAGGCTGACCGGCGCCGCATGGTGAGCGATACCGATACCGGCGTCAAGATTCGCAGCCAGATCCAGGACCTGCGCCAACTGCTCGATGCATATAGAAACGGTGCTATCGAGGAGCGCGCCTAGCCCCGCCTGCGGGGTTTGGCTAAACTTGCTGAGTTTGCCATCCCCACGGCGCTGCGGCGCCACCCTAAGGCAGGTGTCATGCAAAAGCTCCTTGCGCAGATCATGAAGTTTGGCGTCGTCGGCGTCATTGCCACCGTCATCGACTTTGGCATCATGAATCTGCTCCACTACGGTCTGGGCCTCAATATCCTGATCGCCAACACCAGCGGCTTTATCGTCTCGCTCATCTTTAACTACGTTGCGAGCATGAAGTACGTGTTTGCACACAAGGAGGGCATGAGCCGCCGCCGCGAGTTCATCATCTTTGTCGTGTTGTCCGTTATTGGCCTGGCGCTCAACGACGGCATCGTGCTGGCCCTCAACGCCGGCCTGGGCCTTGAGGCCAATATCGCCAAGATTTGCGCTACCGCACTGGTCATGGTCTACAACTTTGTAACGCGCAAGATTTTCCTGGAGGGCGAGCAGACCAAGTAGCCCGGCCTCCTCGTTGCGCTACGGGGACCTGCGGATGACGCGCGTCGAGTGCTGCGTTGTTCGTGGGCCTTGCTCGTTTACGGGAAGATTTGCAACGTTTGCGGATTGCCTCTTGAATATTTGGCGAGTTCGTATAGTTCTTGCCAAAGACCTTACGTTTCCCATGCAAAAGCCCTAAAGTATCTCGTTGCTCGATTCATCAACGCATTGGATGTGATTACGTGCGCAAGGCACTGGCACAACCTCATACCAAGCAATTCCTCAAGTTCGCTGTCGTGGGCCTTATCTCCTTTGGCAGATCGGAAGAGCGTCGTGTAGGGAAAGAGT
>CABSBK010000175.1 GCA_902475865.1 uncultured Collinsella sp. | reverse complement strand
GCTCCATCGCAAGTCAATCGACGCCCGTAAAAAGCGAGATGTCCATTTTATTTTGAGCTTTCGAGTTGAGCTGACAAACTCTCGACTCGAGCAGGAGGTGGTCGACCGCGTCGCCGAGCGCGACCGCTCGCGCATCCGCATGGTAGACGGCGAGGCTCCTTCATTCCCCAACCCTGTCCCGAATGCACCCAAGGGGCGTCCCGTCGTTGTCGGCGCCGGCTGTGCCGGTCTCTTCGCCGCCCTCACCCTTGCCGAAGCGGGCCTTAAACCCCTGCTCATCGAGCGCGGCGACCCCGCACTTCGCCGCTCGGAAGCGATTGATCTCTTTCTTAAGGAGCGTATCCTCGACCCCGAAAGCAATATCCAATTTGGCCTGGGCGGCGCAGGGACCTTCTCGGACGGCAAGCTCAACACGGGAACCAAGAATCCCGCCCATCGACTGATTCTTGAGACCTTCGTCGAAGCGGGCTCACCTCGCGACATCCTGTGGGACGCCAAGCCGCACATCGGCTCCGACATCCTCCCCACCGTCGTCACCAACATTTCTCAGCGCATCGAGCAGCTCGGTGGAACCATCCGCTATCGAACAAAGCTCGTAAATATTCGAACCGATGGATCTGGCGCCATCACCGGCGTCGATGTCCAACCGCCCCAAGAAACCACAAGCGAGACAATCGCCACAAAGCACCTCATTCTCGCTTGCGGCCATTCCGCCCGCGATGTATTCGAGCTTCTCAAAGAACATAACGTTGCCCTCGCGCAAAAGACCTTTGCCATGGGTGTGCGCATCGAGCATCCACAGCGCGACATCGACCGCGCCCAATATGGCCCTTCGGCGGGGCACCCGGCACTCGGAGCAGCCCCCTACAAGCTTGTCGCCCATCTCCCCAACGGCCGCAGCGTGTTCTCGTTTTGCATGTGCCCCGGCGGACAGGTTGTCGCGGCCTCTTCCGAGCAGGGCCATCTGTGCGTCAACGGCGCCAGCCTCAATGCCCGCGACGGGCGCAACGCGAATGCCGCCCTACTCGTCAACGTCACACCTGATGACCTTCCCGGCGATGATCCGCTTGCAGGCATTGAGCTCCAGCGCGCCTGTGAGCGAGCCGCCTATCGCCTGGGTGGCTCCAACTGGAACGCGCCGGCACAGCTCGTCGGAGATTTCCTTGCTAGACGCGCCAGCACGGCACCCGGAAAGGTAAAACCGACCTATCCGCTCGGTGTGATCTGGACGGCAATTGACGAAGCCCTGCCGCAGCATATCGTCGAGTCGCTCCGCCTGGGACTTCCCCTACTCGGAAAAAAGCTACGAGGCTACGACCGCCCCGATGCCGTTCTTACCGGCGTGGAGACGCGTTCGAGCTCACCGGTCACTGTCACCCGAGACCGAGCGTGCCATGCCGTGTCGACCCCGGGCCTTTACCCTTGCGGCGAGGGCGCCGGATATGCCGGCGGCATCATGAGCGCCGCCACCGACGGCATCCGTTGCGCCGAGGCGCTGATAGCAGACCTCTAGTGCACGAACTCCCGCGTCCAAACGACACAGGCCCCGAGCTCCACAGGGAACTCGGGGCCTGTTCGCTACTTCCTAAATCGTGCACCCTGGCGTTTTCTGCCCGAAGCAAAGGTAGAGCCCTTGCGAGCCTGCGAACGCAAACGCTCGATCGTTTCGTCCTCAGATGCGCCCTCGAGCATCGCCCGAATCTGAACGACGGCATCGCGCAGACGTGCCGCCTCCTCAAAGTCCATGGCGGCGGAAGCGTTACGCATGTCTTCCTCCATGGTCTCGACAATCCGCACGAGCTCGTCATGCGGCAGCCCTTCCAGCTGCTCGGCAAGCGCCTGCTCGGGCGCCACCGTCTCCGGCGCGGCGCCCTCGCCGTTTTCGTCGGGTGTATAGAACGCACCGGGACCAAGCGAATCGCCGCTCGAGCGTCCCTTCGAGCCCACAGTCTTTGCGGCCTCGGCAATAAAGCTCGAAATGTCGTTAATGGCCTTGCGGACCGTCTTGGGCACAATGCCATGCTCTTCGTTATATGCCATCTGAATCTCGCGACGACGCTGCGTCTCCTCGATGGCTTCTTTCATCGAATCGGTCACAACGTCTGCATACATGATGACCTCGCCGTCGGCATTACGGGCCGCACGGCCAATCGTCTGAATCAACGAACGGCGGTTGCGCAAGAAGCCTTCCTTGTCGGCGTCGAGAATTGCCACCAGCGAGACCTCGGGAAGGTCTAGGCCCTCGCGGAGCAGGTTGATGCCGACGAGAACATCAATCTTTCCCTCGCGCAGCGTTCGCAGGATCTCGACACGGTCCATCGTCGCTGTATCGGAGTGCATGTAATTGACCTTAATGCCGGCATCAAGCAGATGGTCGGTCAGGTCCTCGGCCATGCGCTTGGTGAGCGTGGTCACCAGCACGCGCTCCTTGCGGGCAACGCGCTCGCGAATCTCGTCCTCAAGATCGTCAATCTGCCCACGAACCGGACGCACATCGATCTTGGGGTCGAGCAGGCCGGTCGGACGAATAATCTGCTCAACGTCGTTCTGGCTAACCCGCAGCTCATAGTCGCCCGGCGTGGCCGAGACGTAGATGAACTGGGGAATCCTCGCCTCAAACTCATCGAAACGAAGCGGGCGGTTATCGAGTGCCGAAGGCAGACGAAAACCATGCTCCACCAGCGTCACCTTACGCGAGCGGTCGCCTTCGTGCATGCCGCGGATCTGCGGCACCGTCACATGGCTCTCATCGATGATGCAGAGCATATCCTTAGGAAAGTAATCGATCAGGGTAAACGGCGGCTCGCCCGGTTTTCGACCATCCAGATGACGCGAGTAGTTCTCGATGCCGTTGCAAAAGCCCATCGTCTCGAGCATCTCAAGATCATAATCGGTGCGCTGCTGCAGACGCTGTGCCTCGAGCAGCTTATCAGTCGCCTTGAGCTCGGCCACACGCTTCTCGCACTCTTCACTGATTGATTTCAGAGCCGCTTTGACCTTAGGCTTCTCAGTCACGTAGTGCGAGGCCGGCCACACGGGAATGGCCTCGTACTCACGCAGCATCTCGCCGGTGACCTCGTCGATCTCGGCAATCAGCTCGACCTCGTCGCCAAAGAACTCAAACCGCAACGGATGCTCGGCATAGGGTGGATACACGTCGACGACATCGCCGCGCACGCGGAAGGTGCCACGTGCCAAATCATAGTCATTGCGATCGTACTGGATATCGATAAGCGCATGGATAAAGTCATCGCGCTCGAGCGGCACCTTCTTGTCGACGTTCGGAGCTAGGCCCGCATAGTCCTCGGGAGAGCCAATGCCATAGATACACGAGACCGATGCGACGACGATCACATCGCGTCGAGATAGCAGCGATGCAGTCGCCTGATGACGCAGCATCTCGACCTCTTCGTTAATCGAGGAATCCTTCTCGATATACGTATCGCTTTGCGGCACATACGCTTCGGGTTGATAGTAATCGTAGTACGACACAAAATAGAC
>CABSBK010000174.1 GCA_902475865.1 uncultured Collinsella sp. | reverse complement strand
GGCTTGCCGTCCTGTTGATTCTGCTGTTCTCTTCCTACCTTAAGGTGCTCCCGGCGTCCGGTGCTCTGCCTCACTTCACCACCACCCCGGCTGGCTATCTGGGACGTATGATCATGCCCGCTATCGCTCTGGCATTCCCGCTGACGGGCCAGATGACTCGTATCGTGCGTACGGCCATGGTCGAGGAGCTCGATAAGGACTATGTCCGTATGGCTCGCGGCGCCGGCGTTCCCGAAAAGGTCGTCGTCGGAATCAACGTTTTGCGCAACGCGCTGATCACCCCGGTCACCACCCTCGGTCTTAAGATCGGCTACCTCATGGGCGGTGCTGTCGTCATCGAGGTCATCTTCAACCTCCCCGGCATGGGCACCGCGATTCTGCAGGGCGTTCAGGGCAACGAGGCGAACCTGGTTCAGGGCGTCGTTATCGTCGTTGCTCTTGCCTTCATCATCATCAACATCGTGGTTGACATGCTCTACCTGCTCATCAACCCGCGCATCAGGACGGTGTAGATTATGGTAAAGATTCGAGAGAAGCAAACCGAGCAGCTCGAGAAGGCTGCCTCCAAGGGGCTCAAGCTCGGTGGCTGGAAGAAGATGACGCTGTCTTCTAAGATTGCCGCCGTCGTGCTGGTGCTGGTCGCCCTGACTGCGATCCTTGCTCCCCTGCTTGCCCCCTATAGTCCGGTTGAGATCTTTACGGCTCGCCAGGCTCCCGGCAATGGATTTATCTTCGGTACCGACGATAAGGGCCGCGACATCCTGTCGCGTATGCTTTACGGTGGCCGTTACTCGCTGATCATCGGCTTTGGTGCTACCGCCATGGCTCTGGTCTGCGGCTCGGTCGTGGGCGCCCTCGCGGCGGTTTCGCGCAAGTCCGTTTCCGAGGCGATCATGCGCATCCTGGACATCATCATGTCCATCCCGGGCATCGCCCTCGCTGCCGTCTTCGTCTCCATCCTGGGCAACTCCGTGCCGTCGATCATCTTCGCCATCGGCTTTATGTACACTCCGCAGATTGCCCGTATCGTGCGCGCCAACATCGTGTCCGAGTACGGCGAGGACTATGTCCGCGCGGTCATCGTTTCCGGCGCCAAGGCTCCGTGGATTTTGATCAAGCATGTTCTGCGTAACTGCATCGCCCCGATCATGGTCTTCACCGTTACCCTGGTCGCCGACGCCATCATCTTCGAGGCCTCGCTGACCTTCATCGGCGCTGGTATCCAGGAGCCCACCGCTACCTGGGGCAACATCCTCGCTGACGCCCGCGGCGGCGTGCTCGCTGGCCGTTGGTGGCAGGCGCTGTTCCCAGGCCTGGCCATCATGATCACCTGCCTGGCACTCAACATCCTCTCCGAGGGCATTACCGACGCCATGGCCGCTGCTCCCTCCGCCGCCCTGGATCCGACCGACTCCTCCAAGCGCCGCGAGGCCGACCTGCTGGTCTCCGACCCCGTTCGCGCCTACAAGGAGCAGGCTCAGTCCCTGTCCGCCCGTCTTGGCGCTCTGCGTGATGTCGAACTCAAGCGTAACGACCGCCATGTGCCCGATGAGTCCGTTGAGCCGATCCTTTCGGTCCGCGATTTCTGCATCCAGTTTGAGCACCACGGTGACATCAATGTCGTCGATCATGTCAACTTTGACGTCCGTCCCGGCCAGACCATGGGCCTGGTAGGCGAGTCCGGCTGCGGTAAGTCCATCACCACGCTGGCCATCATGGGCCTGACCGATGATGACGAGCATCTTTCCGGTGAGGTTCTCTGGGAGGGCCGCGACCTGCTCAAGATGAGCAAGAAGGAGTGGTTCGGCCTGCGCGGTACCGATATCGCCATGGTCTATCAGGACGCCCTGTCCTCGCTCAACCCCTCCATGCTCATTTCCGCCCAGATGAAGCAGCTCACCAAGCGCGTGGCGGCACCCGTAGCGCCGAGGAGCTCCTGGAGCTCGTGGGCCTCGACCCCAAGCGTACGCTCGAGAGCTATCCGCATGAGCTTTCCGGTGGTCAGCGTCAGCGCGTTCTGATCGCTATGGCCCTTACCCGTGACCCCAAGCTGGTCATCTGCGACGAGCCCACGACCGCTCTGGACGTTACCGTCCAGAAGCAGGTCATCAAGCTGCTTAACGACCTTCAGGCCAAGCTTGGCTTTGCCATGATCTTCGTTTCGCACG
The DNA here is from genome assembly GCA_902475865.1 of uncultured Collinsella sp. GTDB lineage: Bacteria > Actinomycetota > Coriobacteriia > Coriobacteriales > Coriobacteriaceae > Collinsella. Next base: position 1,348 of record CABSBK010000174.1, on the reverse strand, counting down.
ACCTGGCACTGGTCGCCGAGGTCGCTCACAACATCACGGTTATGTACGCCGGCCAGGTTATCGAGCAGGCGCCCACCAAGGAGCTGCTCACCAACCCGATTCACGAGTACACTCGCGGTCTTCTGGGCTCCGTCCTGTCCATCGAGAGCGGTTCGGGCCGCCTGCACCAGGTGCCCGGCGCCGTACCGAGCCCGCGCGATTTCCCCAAGGGCGATCGCTTCGCACCCCGCTCGAGCCATCCGCGCATTGGCCTGGACACCCGTCCGGTCTTCAAGCGCGTGCCCGGCACCGAGCACTTCTATTCCGAGCTCCCCGATGAGGTGCTCAAGGCAAATGGTTTGACCCCTCACGCGGAGGTGATGTAGATGAGCGAGACCGCAGTCAACGGCGTCGAGCCGATCATCTTCCTTGATGACGTCCATGTCACCTTTAGGACCCGTACCGGCTCGATTCTGCACCCCAACCTGGTTCACGCCGTCCAGGGTGTAACGATTAAGCTCATGCCCGGCCAGACGATCGGCATCGTCGGCGAGTCCGGTTGCGGAAAGTCCACCACCGCCAACGTCATGTGCGGCCTGCAGGCCCCCACGAGCGGCAAGGTCTACTTTAAGGGCAAGGACGTTACCAAGCGTACCGCCGAGGACCGTCGCCACATGGGCCGCGTCATCTCGGTCGTGTTCCAGAACCCGGCCACGGCGCTCAACCCCCGCATGGTCGTTCGCGAGCAACTGCTCGACCCCATGCGCGTCCACAACTTGGGTACCGAGGCCGAGCAGGAGAAGCGCGTCAAGGAGCTCTTGGAGCTCACCGGTCTGCCCAGCTCCGCCGCCGAGGTTCTTCCCGGCCAGCTTTCGGGCGGCCAGCGCCAGCGCGTCGCAATTGCCCGTGCCCTGTCGCTGAACCCCGATGCCATCATCGCCGACGAGCCCACCTCGGCTCTGGACGTTTCGGTCCGCGCGCAGATTCTGAACCTGCTGACCGACCTTAAGAAGGAGCTCGGCCTGGCCATGGTGTTCATCAGCCATGACATCCAGACGGTCCGCTATATCTCTGACGACATCATCGTTATGAATGGTGGCAAGATTGTCGAGCAGGGCGAGGCCAAGCAGGTCTTCCAGCACCCTCAGGACCCCTACACCAAGATGCTGCTCGGCGCTGCGCCGTCGCTGCTGCATCCCAAGCTCGGCGAGTAGCCTCGCTTTCCCTCCCGTGCGCCCGGTTCCCTTGCCGGGCGCACCTCCGTTGCGATTTCGAAAGGCTGGGTTCACGAGCCATGCCGAGTGCTCAGGGGCTGGAACGGCGATTGGGGGAAGATCGAGTGGCTGTGCGGGTTCCAGCGGGTTTCGAG
>CABSBK010000173.1 GCA_902475865.1 uncultured Collinsella sp. | reverse complement strand
AACCGCCAGAATAATCCCCGATTGTCCGCTAATTAAAGCTTTTACAGTCATTCATCCTGCGTTTTCGCAAATCTTAAACCCCTCCAGACGCTCAAATCACGTCTGAAGGGGTTGATTTTGCTGCGACTAAATTAGTCACAGTACTCATATTTGGCATTTTTTGCACACCGGGTCCCGAGGAGGCGCCTGCACCTCCCCGGGACCGCTCGGCTATTCGACGATTGGTGCTCCGTGGCCCCAAGAACCTTCCATGCCGCACACGGTCGAGGCAAACCCGGCAGCAAAGTCGAGCGCGCGCTCGATGGCCTCGGCGCCATCTTCACCACGCTTGGCGGAATCGAGATAGCACATCAAAAACGAGGTAAGGAACGAGTCGCCCGCCCCCATGGTGTCCTTCATGTCCGTTACCGGTTTAGCCAGCTGGCGGTAATAACGATCGCCGTCGTAAGCAATGCAGCCCTCGGCGCCCGCCGTAGCCGACACAAAACGCGGACCCAGGCCCTTCACCCATGCCAGACGCTCGCGAATCTCATCCTCACTCGCAGCATCCGCCGCACTAAAGAAAGCGAAATCGACGTAGGGCGCAATCTGCTCGTAGTACTCGTCGGTAGAGTCGTCCGAAAAGTCAAAAGAGACCGTGACGCCCGCAGCCTTCAACTTGGGCAGCTCGCGCTCGGTAAAGCAATAGTTGCCCGAATGAACCACATCGAACTGCTTCATGTACGAAAGGTCAAAGCGATCGAGGACATAGCGCGCATCGCCACGGATACCGCCCTCGTTGGAGCCAAGGAAGACACGGTCACCGTCAACGACGGTCACGCGAGCCGCTCCGTTCTCGCCAATCATCTGCTCGCACTTGTCAAGCTCGATACCCTCATCCTCGAGGCTTGCAATGACATGCTCGGCAGCGGCGTCATTGCCAAAAATGCCCATGTATGCGGAGCGTGCGGCACCGCATTTCTTGGCATAAACGGCGAAGTTCACCGCGTTGCCGCCAGGATACATGGTGTGGATATGCTCGTAGCGATCGACGACGTTGTCGCCAAATCCAAGCGCGTTAACGTTAAATGCCATGGTATTTACCCTTCTAGTACTCGACGACGCCCATGTAGCGACGGAAATCGGGATCATGGTCAAACACCTTGCCGCGTGCGGCACGCAGCTCGCAGTTCATGGCGTAGAACAGCACCGGGTCCAGATAGGCACGGACGCTCGCCGGCACGGCTTCCATACCGTACTCCTTGGCATCGAGCACCATCAGCGTATCGGTATGCGTCTTAAGGAACGCCAGGGCGCGCTCGTCCATAGCACGGCACTCACTGGAGCCCATCTGCAGGAAGTAAAAAACGCCATCCTGAGTAGCCTCGAAGGGACCGTGGAAGTACTCGGCAGAGTGGATGTAGCTGCAGTGCTGCCACTGCATCTCCATAAGAGAGCAGATAGCGAAACCGTAGGTCTGGCTAAAGTTGGGACCGCTGCCCAGAATATAGAAGAACTCGTGCTCCTGGCAAAGTTTGGCAAAGCGATCGCCCAGCTCGGCATTTACCTTCTCGCGTGCCGGGGGAAGAATCTTATCCATCTCGGCAATACCGGCATACATATCGGCAAGATCGGCGTAGCCCTCCTGCTGATCGAGCAGCTCTGCCGCAAGCGACAGCGAAATGCCAGCGGGGACCTCGGCCTGCGGCACGCCCTCGCCCCACGGGTAGACCCACGTGGTCCATTTACCGGTGTCGATCTTAGATCCAGCGTTGTCGGTCTGGGCGATCACCGTAGCGCCGGCAGCAAGGGCAATCTCGCAGCCCTCGACGACCTCCGGGGTGTTGCCACTGTGGCTACAAGCGATGACCAGGGACTTCTCGCCCAGACGACGCGGACGCATGATATCGAACTCGCGAGCCGTATAGATATACGAAGTGAAGGTGGTTGCCTCGCGCTGCAGAAGCTCATGAGCCGGGATCAAATCGATCATGGAGCCACCGCAAGCAATCCAGTAGACGCTGTCGAACTTGCCCTTCTCGGCAATTGCCTCTTTGATCAGATCGTGTGCGTTCATATCCAGTTCCTTTCTTGTTTGGCCCGCAATCAATGACGTTGGTTGCGTAGCCGATAGTTGGTTTAGTCAATCAGATATTTCTCGAATGCGGCCATGTTCTTGGCATCTGCCGCCGCCGGGTCATCGTAGTAACGACCGTCCGTGATTTCCTGGCCCAGCATGCCGTCGAAACCATGGGCGTTGAGTGTGGCGACGAAGGCGTCCATATCGTGCTTGCCATCGCCCCACACCAGATGGCCATACGGGTCACCGTCGATAAAGTGCATCTCGTGAATTGCCCCATCACCAAAGGCAGCAAACCAGTCCTCGAGCGTCTCGCCTGCAACGCCCATCGCGGTTGTATCAACCATGGGCTGTAAGTACGGACTCGCGACCTCGTCAATCATGCGCTTCGCATCGGAAACCGTCGTCACAAGGTTGCTCTCCTCGGGGCGCAGGCTTTCCATCGTAAGCACCAGACCGTGCTCACCAGCATACTCCGCCAGAATGGACAAGTGCTCGCGGCTGCGCTTCCAGGCTTCCTCGCGGTCCTCGTCCCAGTCGCCCCAGCCCGAGTTGACGGACATACGGTCGCACCCAAGTACCTCGGCAAGCTCAATGCCGTGCTTAAAGTACGCCAGGCTGCGCTGTTCATGCAGCGGTTTGCGTGCGCAGTACTGCCAAGGATAGACAACATTCTCGGGGCACAGAGTACGATACCTAAGCCCACGGTCTGCAGCCTTTTTCGCCAGGACCTCAGCCTCAAAGTAGCCCGTATGGTCGAGCGTCACATGCGGCTCTGCACACCACAGCTCAATGGACTCAAAGCCCAAACGCTGCTGCACATCAAGGAAGTAATCGAGCGACCACATGATGTAGTGGATATTCATGCCCGCAATCTGTTCGCGGCGCAGCGTCGGCTTGAATTCAGACATCTTATGCCTCCTTATTTCGATCGAACACGATTTGTCCGTCCGACATCGTCATATCGACCGCAAGATTGCGTGCGTCGCGATAATCGAGGTCAAACACATCCCGATCGAGTACGCAGATATCGGCAAGCTTGCCGACCTCGAGCGTACCCAGCTCATCTTCGCGCATCAGATCGTACGCGCCCCCGGCAGTCCAAGCGCGCAAGAGCTCGACAAGCGTCAGCGTGTTGACCTCATTCACGGGCAGTCCGTCGGCGAAGAATCCGCCGCACGCGCTGTAGATTGACTCGCCCAGGCTCGGAATCAACAGCGGCAAATCCGTTCCACAGCACACCGTGCATCCGGAATCTTCCATGCCGCGGCGATTCCAGCTGTGCAAAAGTCGCGTCTCGCCAATTTGTCGACGCATCATCGACAGGCAATCCTCGCGCCGGTCCAGCGTCAGAATCTGCGGATAGACCTCGCAAATTCCACCTAACTTGCCAAACTCGACAAGATCGGTCGGGTCAGAGTTCTCGAGATCGGTAATCGCATGGCGGCGAAGCATCCGTCCATGCTCGTCTCG
>CABSBK010000172.1 GCA_902475865.1 uncultured Collinsella sp. | reverse complement strand
GTAAACGGTCGATGAAAGTTTACCATCAACTATTGAAACGGCAAGGTGTATCTTGTAACTGAAAATGCCCTTATACTACGACATTGCAAAACAAGTCCGATTTTTATGCCAGCCAGGAGCCATCCCATGTCCGATAGCAGCAAGAGTGCACTCTCCCTTATTAGCACGCACAAGGGATACAGCGAGTCCGAACAGCGCATTGTCGACTATATCCTAGAGCATCAGTCCGAGGCACCGCGTCTGACAGCCGCCCAGCTCTCGCGCGCAGCCGCAACCTCCGAGGCCACCGTATCGCGCTTCTGCCGCAAACTAGGTTTTGGCAGCTTTCGCAGTTTTCAGTTTTCGCTGGCGCGCGATCTGGAGAGCCAGCGTAATGGAGGTCTCACCGACGAGGTCTCGCTCGACAATATGGAGCAGAGCCTCAAGAATATTCTCGCTGCAAAGGTAAGCGAACTCAATGCGACTATCGATGGCATTGATCACGACACGCTGGCAGCCGTCGTGCACGCGTTTAAGAACGCAGGGGCTATCGAGTTTGCAGCCGTAGGTAACACCAACGCCGTCGCACTCGACGCGATGTTTAAGTTTTCGCAGCTGGGCCTTCGCTGCATGGCAAGCACCATCAGCGAGACCTCGATTGGGTTTGCGCTCACGTTGCGCCCTGGCGATTGTATAGTGCTGATCTCGAACTCCGGCAAGTCGCGTCGACTGAATCGCATGGCAAAAGCGGCTCGCGGCTGCGGTGCCACCGTAGTCGTCATCAGCAGCGACAGCAAGTCTCCGCTTGCTCGCCTGGCCGACTACACCTTTAACACCGTGAACCACGAGGCGCTGCTCACCACGGGCGACTTTGCGTTCTCCAAGATGAGCGCCACGATGATCATCGAGGTTATCTACAACTTCCTGCTGCCCGAGATTGAAGACGCCCGAGAGCACATCAGCTACTACGAGGAGCTCATCCAACCGGATAAGGTCGTGGAGTAGGTTTTAACAGGGGTCGTCATGTACCGTTCCCACAAAACTATGCCGGTTTACTACGATGTAATCGGAATATGCGACCACATCGCGTTTTAAAAGAAAACCGCAGGCTTTCTACCTGCGGTTTTCTTTTTACAATTTTAGCTGTGCTCGAGCTACGCCGATTCATCGTAGTAAACCGGCATAGTTTTTGACGGTCGGGCAAGACAAGCAAATGACGAGGCAACAATTACTGATATTTTGTCCCCCCCAGCACCGCCGGCTCGTTCTAACCTCGAGCTTCTTCCAACATCTGCCTGGCGTGCGTTAGGCTTGCCTCCGATTGATCGCCGCTCAGCATACGGGCGATCTCTGCGGTACGGGCGTCCCCAGCTACCTCATCTAGATGCGTTTGGGGAACGTCGCCGGGCTCTTTGCTCACCACGTAGTGCTTGTCGGCCATGACCGCAACCTGCGCCAGGTGGGTTACGACAATCACCTGATGCGTAGCGGCGAGATCTGCCAGCACGCTCGCGAGGGCACGTGCGGTAGAGCCGCCGACACCGGCATCGACCTCGTCGAACACCAGCGTATCCACGCCGTCCGCGTTACCGAGAACGACCTTGCTCGCCAGCATGACGCGGCTCAGCTCGCCGCCCGAGGCAATGCGGCGCAGGGGGCGCGGCGTCAATCCGGCACCGCTGCGATACAAAAGCTCGTAGCTCGAAGGGCCCGCCGGCGTCCACTCGGCACGCGGAAGATCGCGCGACTCCCAAACAAGTTCGGCGCCGCCCATCTCCAAGCGCGCCATTTGGCGGCCAACCTCGTGGCAAAAGCGCGGGGCTGCGGTATTCCGCGCACGCTTAAGCGCCTTGGCGGCGGCGAACAGTTCGCGCTCCGCCGCGCCAAGCGCTTCGCGAGACTTCTTGACCAGCTCATCACCATCGTCTACCAGCGACAACAGCTCTTGTGAGCGGTCGCGCATGGCAAAGACATCGTCCATGGTGGGCCCCCACTGACGCAGCAGGCCTTTAAGATCGGAATAACGCTCGCGCATACGAGCCAACTCGCGCGGATCGAAGGCGACCCCATCGCGATAGGCGCGCAGCTCGTTGGCACAATCCTCAAGCGAGATGCAGGCATCCGAAAGTGCATCGGCAATGTCGCCCAGCTTGCGATCGACGGTAGCCATACGGGAGAGCTCCGCCACGGCACTGTTCACGGCATCGAGCGCTCCCCCTTCGGCAGCAAGCGACGCATGGGCATCATTGGCCGTGGCAACCAGCACCTCGGCATGCTCGGAGCGCGGCAGCAGCTCCTCGAGCTCCTCATACTCACCCGGTTTGGGGTCAACCTCGGCGATGCGCTCCAGGGCGAAGCGCGCCTCCTCAACGCGACTCCCCTGCGCACGCGAGGCCTCTTCGACGCGACGGACCTCCTTAGCAGCCGCGCGCGAGGCTTTAAAGCAAGCACGGTAGTGCTCGAGCGCCTCGAGTGCAGGGCGCCCTGCCCAGGCATCGACCATGGCAACATGATGCGCCGGATCGAGCAGGCGCTGGTGTTCGTGCTGGCCGCATAGATCCATCATCACACCGACGCGCTCCGAAAGCTCGCGCACGCTGGCGATGCGGCCGTCGATTTTTACGCGGCTGCGGCCCTCGGCAGAAAGGCTGCGTTGCACGGTGAAGCCCTCCGTGTCGTGCGGGCCGTGAAACAAGCGCGCCTCGACGCTGGCAAGCGCCTCGCCCTCACGCACCGTCGACGAATCTGCACGCTCACCCAAAATGAGCTTGAGCGCTGAGAGCAGCGCGGTCTTACCGGCGCCGGTTTCTCCGGTCAGAACCGTAAGGCCCGCGCTCGGAACCAACGTCGCCTCGCGAATGAGTGCAATGTTGGAAACCTGCAGCTCATCGATCATGACGCACTCCGTAGAACACGCGGCTCACCGAGTTATAGAAGCTCTCGGGGCCGTAATCCAGCAGCAGGACATCTCCGGGACCACGGCGCACAGCCACGCTCTCAACCGTGCCATCGCAGGTAATAAATTGTCCATCGATGGCAATCGCCGGCACGCTCGGACGATCATCTGACATAAAGATCTCGACGACATCGCTCGGCGAAGTCAAGAAAGCGCGAGCCTGAATGGTATGCGGAGCGATGGGCACACAGACCATGCCCGTGTAATCGGGGCTAACGATGGGGCCGCCGGCGGAAAGCGCGTAGCCGGTGGAGCCGGTCGCCGTCGAAACGACGACGCCGTCACCACGCAGGCGGTCGATATGATGGCCGGACACCGTGATGTCGAATTCGACCATATCGGACAGGGGCCCGCGCGTAAGCGCCATATCGTTGAGGGCAAACGTGCGCACGACATCCTTCGTGCCGTCTTCGCGTACCGAGACGATATCAGCGGCGATGGTGGCGCGGCGGCTCACATGGAGCTCGCCGGACAGGGCATCGCTCACGACCTGCAAAATGTCGCGCTCCTCGGGGCTCGCGGCCGTCAAAAAACCCAAATGACCATAGGAAAGACCCAAAATGGGAATCTCACGGTAGTTGAGAATGCGGGCGGCACGCAGCAGCGTAC
>CABSBK010000171.1 GCA_902475865.1 uncultured Collinsella sp. | reverse complement strand
GAGGCGCGCGTGGGCTCGACCGATGTTGCCGCTGCTGCTGCCGAGGTAACGGCTCGCAACTATGTGCGCTATGTTCCGGGCGCTTCGGTCTGGAACTTTGATGTGACGTATCGTGGCGGTACGCAAAACCTGGTCAAGGACGGCAAGGACACCGGCAAGAGTCTGTGGACCTTCCATCATCTGCCGCAAAAGAAGAACGCCTACTGGACCTTTGATATCACGCTCGAGGTGGGAAACGAAGAGGCCGCCGACACGCTCGACCTGTACGTGGACTGCGTGGATGGCAAGACGGTGACGATTCCTCTGACTCAAAAGTCGCGCGAGGGCACCCGTGTTCGCTATGTGGCGGAGTTAACAAGGCGAATGACTCGACCTATGTGAACTGCGGCAACTTTGAGCAAATCTTTATGCCGCAGACCTACCGCATCTCCAATGCTCAGCTTATGACCATGCTGAGTTTTGACGCCAACGCTTCGGCCAAAAAGCATTCCGCCGCGGCCGAGGAGCGCCAGCAGGAGTTCTCGAATGCCGTGCAGCAGTGGCACGAGTATATGATGGATAACTCGTTTAATGATGTCGACGAGGCCTTTAACGACGCGATTGACCAGATGGTCGCCGATGCGTTTGCCGAGGAGGACAACGACGGCAAAGAGGACGAAGCCCAAGGTGGAGCTGTCCGTAAGGCTCGTCGCGCCCCTGCCGCCAGCGACGGCGAGGGTGATGATGCTGGCAACGACGAGGCCGCGCAGTTTGCGGCCGAGCTCAAGGCCGCGGTCGGCGGGTCGGCGGCGCTGCTGACCCAGCAGGGCGACAGCTATGGCGTCAATGTGGACAAGATGATCTTTGAGGATGCTTACGGCACCAGCGAGGATTGGTATCAGGAACTCGCGGCGGCCCAGGGCGCGAACGCTGCGGATGCGGCCGCCATCAAGGAGCTCGTCGACCATACATCGCGAGCGGAGTTTATTGCCCAGCAGGCCGAGGATCTGGTGGGCCAGTCGATGGGTATCGGCCAGCTCAACCAATATGGAAGCTGGAATGACGCAACCGCTGCGGCACTCAACAAGTGTGCGGGCATTAAGGCCAGCGAGTACAACGGCCAGTCGACGAGCGGGTTTAACGATTTGGGCCAGGCGCTCGGCAGCTCACTGAGCTACAAGGCGGCTGACGACGATACCGTCAAGGGCTTTAAGGTCGCCGCGCCCGATGGCGAGCAGACGGCCTATATCGAGTCGGAGTTTATCGAGAACTCCAATAACAACAAGAACCAGGCGCTTCTGTTTAACTCGATCGCCATGCAGTGCGACATTCTGGACAACCTGTACGACAACTGGAATGTGGTCCATAGCCTCAACAACTCCAAGGTGCGCGGATGGCTCATGGCCTGGAAGCTCAACGGCGACGTGAGCGCCCATATGAAGCTCATCCGCACGATCCGTTCGCTCAAGAGCTATAAGATCGAGTGCGAGATGTTCGGACAGGTCTTTAAGACCGATGCGTGGAAGGCGGCCGGCCAGGCGTTTCCCGCGGCGACCCAGGGCATCGGCATCTTTACCGGCATTTACGGCGTGAACGATGCCAGCAAGAACTGGGAGAACGTGAACGTCCGTATGCAGAAAGTGAAGGGCGAGCGCGAGGGCTATGAGCTTCAGCATACGCGCTTGCTTGCCAAGCCCGAGAAGACCGAGGACGACTGGAAGTGCATTTACGCGCTGCGTGACGCCATGGAGAAGGCGCGTGCGTTTGAGGATCTGCTGTATCGCCAGCTCTGCCACGATAGCACCGATGTGGCAGTGGGCTCCATTATGACAATCGCCGGCGTGCTGACGGCCGGTTCGGCGGGTACCGTGGTGGGCGCTGCCTATGACGCGGCTTCGACCAGCGTGGGTTCGGAGCGCGCGATTAAGCTGACCAATGCCGAATGCGCCTACGATGTTGCCTGCGAGCAGGTGGAGCGCGCGTGCCAGAATCGTATTACGGTCAACTGGGGCGAGCTGACCGATGCCGAGGTCTACAAGGCCAACAAGGACGGCTTGATCTCGGACGAGAAGATGCAGTCGATCTTCGAGGCGCGTTACCGCAATGTGGCTGCCAAGGCTGCACCCGACCCTGCGGGCGTGGTGTACGAGGGCCTGCTGTCCAATACGGTTGAGGGCGCGACGGTTGAGCTGTGGAGCGCCGACGATGCGGCCGGTACCAATGCTGTGCGTTGGGATGCCGAGGAGTATGAGCAGGACAATCCGCTTGCAACGGGTGCGGACGGTGCGTACAACTGGAATACGCCGACCGGCTGGTATCAGGTGCGCGTGACCAAGGACGGGTATGAGGAGGCGCGTTCGGCTTGGCTGCGCGTGCCGCCGATTCAGACTGAGGTGAACATTGGCTTGGTGTCGACGGCGGCACCCGAGGTGGCTTCGGCCCATGCCTATACCGATTGCATTGAGGTTGAGTTTGCGCAGTATATGGATGCGAGCGACGATGCCCTGGTCGCATTGTGCGCGCAGGGCTTGGGCGACGTGACGTATACGTGGCTCGACAAACAGGACGATCCCAATGGCAAGCCGCTGTCGCGCGTGCTGCGTATTCGCTATGCCGATGCGCGTGAGGCGGGCTCGACGGTGGCGTTTGAGCTCGACGGTGCTCGCAACTACGCCGGCACGGCCATGGCGCGCTGGGCAAGTGGCGAGCTTGTCGTGGGCGTTCGTGCCGACAAGCTCAAGCTCAACGTGGAGCAGGCCGTGACCATGCTTGAGGGAAGTGACTTTGAGCTGGTGGCGCACGTGACCGATAAGGCGGGCAAGCCGTTTGCGGGCGCCAGGGTTAGTGTTGGGCTGGAGTCCTCGGCTATCTGCTCTGTCGATACCACCCAGGCCGTGACGGGCGAGGACGGCGCGGCGACGTTTGTACTGCATGGTGCTCTGCCCGGTTTGACGACGTTGACGGCGGCGGTGGACGGCACGGCGCTGTCCAAGCAGGTCGACGTTCGCGTGTCTGCCGAGGCGGTGCGACCGGCGCGACCGGTGGCGACGATTGGCGCGACGACGTTTGGTGCGTGGTCGCCCAAGGAGAACTACATTACGGTGCCCAAGGGCACGAAGCTGGAGCTTTCGGCTGAGGATGGCACGACGATTTGGTACACCACCAACGACACCTGCCCCTGCCGTGACGAAGGCCGCGTAAAGTACACCGAGCCTATTGCGCTCGATAGCAACATGTATGTGCGCATTGCGGCACAGCGCCCTGGCATGTCGTACAGTGAGTATTCCGAGCGTCTGAACATTACGATTACGGTGACCGATGAGCCGGCGCCTGAGCCGACGCCCGAGCCGGACCCGACTCCCGGCGACGGCGAGCAGGGCGGCGGTACGGATGGCTCTGGTGGCGCCGGGGTACCTGCGGGCGGCTCGGCTTCGACGACGACCACGGTGACGACGGACAAGCCCAAGGGTAAGGGCGAGAACGGCAAGAAGTCCGGCGGCGCGGAGCTCGCCAGCACGGGTGACTCCGCCGCGATGACGGTCGCTGCTCTGAGCATCGCCGGCGCAACCGTTGCCGCGGCCGGCAT
>CABSBK010000170.1 GCA_902475865.1 uncultured Collinsella sp. | reverse complement strand
CGAGGAAGAAGTTGATGAGGGCGCGCTCAAGACGGGCGCCGGCGCCACCGAGAACGGTGAAGCGGCTGCCAGAGAGTTTGTTGCCACGCTCGAAGTCGAGGATGTCGAGGTCGGTGCCCAGATCCCAGTGCGGCTTAAAGTCGAAGTCGAACTCGCGCGGGGTGCCCCAACGACGGCGCTCGATGTTCTCGTCCTCGTCCTTGCCGTACGGCGTGGCCTCGCAAGGGATGTTGGGCAGGTGAGCCATGAAGTCGTACTGCTCCTGCTCGAGAGCGGTGCGGCGCTCGGCCAAACCGTCAATCTTCTCGTTGACGGCGCGCACGGCCTCCTTGGCGGCCTCGGCCTCGTCCTTCTTGCCCTCCTTCATCAGGGCGCCGATCTTCTTGGACTCGGCGTTACGCGTGGCCTGGAGCTCCTCGACCTCAGTGATGACGGCACGGCGCTCCTCGTCGAGTTCAAAGAACTTCTCGCGATCCCAAGACGTCTGGCGATTTGCCATGGCGGTATCGATGGCATCGGGGTTCTCGCGAACAAACTTGATATCAAGCATTAGATCCTCCGGCGATATACATTCCATTTAGGTTGCAACCTTGTACATGTATGGGCAAGTATATACTTATGAGCGTTTACGACCCAACTCAACTACGCAAGAAGTCACCCAATGGACGCAGTTTTTTCCTTTTTGTTTGGCACCCGCACCGGTTTTGCCATCCTTTTCGCCGGCGGCATCCTGCTATTTGCGATTCTTGCCTTTGTGATGGAGAAGCGCACCCATAAGATGTATGTCGACCGCGGCCCCAAGTCCGAGGACGAAGAAGACGGCTTCTGGGACTAGCCTGCCAAATAGAGACAGGTTTATTTTGGTCGGTTTTATCTGGGCAAACGCAAGCGCCCCGCAACTGGAATTGAGCCAGTTGCGGGGCGCTTTTCGTACATGCGACAAAACCGCAGGAAAACCTGCCAAAAATAAACCTGCCCCTAAATGGCGGGTTTTACTGGAGGGTGGCGTCGATGGCCTTGACCAGGGCGCTGCGCATGCCGGCGTCCTCGAGCGCGACGACGCCCTTGATGGTAGCACCGCCGGGCGAGCACACGGCATCCTTCATCACTGCGGGATGCTGACCGGTTGCAAGCTGCAGCTTTGCCGTACCCAGCACCATCTGGCTCACAATGCGATAGGCATCGGCGCGCGGTATACCGTGTTTGACGGCTGCATCGCCCAGAGCCTCAATCGCCATGGCGACAAATGCCGGTGCGCAACCGCCCACGGTACCACCCACAAACAGCAGGCTCGTGTCGAGCTCGACGACGGTGCCAAGCTTACCGAGAAGGTCGAGCACAACAGCACGTTGCTCGTCGCTGAGCGTAGAGGACCTCTCGCAGGCGATGACGCCCTCGCCCACCGAAACCGGCGTGTTGGGCACCGTCGAGATGTGTGCGACACCCGGCAGGACCTGCTCCCACTTGGCGCTATCCCAAGTCCAGGCAACCGAAAGGACAACCTTGTCGGCTAGGACGTCCTTGAGCGGAGCGAAGACCTTCTCGATCATGTACGGCTTGACCGCAGCAACCACGATATCGGATGCGGCGACGACCTCCGCCGCATCGCGGCAGGCAACCATCCCACGCGTCTCACAGCGCTCAACCAAGGCGTCGTAATGGCCCGCGCAGGCGCACATATCGCTCGCAGCCACACCGGCGGCGATCCAGCCATCGGCCATAGCGCTCGCCATATTGCCAAAACCGACAAATCCAATCTTCATATCTCATAGTCCTCTCAGACACGCTCTTCAAAACGAAGGCTATTGTCCCACGGCATTGTTTCGTATTGCCGACCTATTTGTGATACGGCTCGCCACGGCTGATCTTGCAGGCGCGGTAGATTTGCTCCAGCAGCACCACGCGCGCCAAGTTATGCGGCAAGGTAATGCGTCCAAAGCTGAGCATCTCGTCGGCGCGTGCGCGCACGTCATCGCTCACGCCGTCCGATCCGCCAATCACAAAGGCGATGTCGCTGTTGCCACGTAGCATAAGATCATCGAGCCGCGCCGAAAGCTCCTCGCTCGAGCGCTCTTTGCCCTCAATGGCCAGCAAGATCACATGCGCTCGAGGCGGCATGGTTGCAAGAATCGCCGCCCCCTCCTTGTCGCGCGCGGCATCCACGCCGCCCGCCTTAGCCGGGTCGATATCGGCCACCTCGCGGATATCCACCTTGGCATAGGCACCTAGGCGCTTGGTGTACTCGGCGCACGCGTCCTTCCAAAAGCGCTCCTTGAGCTTACCGACGCAAACGACGGTGTATTTCACGCGCGTCTACTCCTTCGAATCGTTTTGAACTTTGCCGGCGGCCAGCATCTGCTCGAACATCGAGGCCGACTGCGAGAAATCGCTCGGCAGCACGACCGTCGAGGTTTTACCCGTACGAGCAAACTCCGTCATCATCTCGGACCACTGCGTAAACATGAACAACTGGTTGGCCTCGTCGTTGCCGACACCCGTCTCCTGGATGATCTCGAGCGAATCCTTGATGCCCAGCGCGATGGCCTTGCGCTGGTTGGCGATGCCCTCGCCCGCCTTTTCCATCGCCTCGGCCTCGGCGGTCGCCTCGGTGACGCGCTTGATGCGGTCGGCCTCGGCGAGCTCCTGCGCAGCAGCGCGCTTGCGCTGGGCGGCGTTGATGTCGTTCATGGAGTTCTCGACCTCGGTCGGCAGCGCGATCTTGGTGATGAGTGTCGACACGAGGGTGAAGCCGTAAGCGGCCATCTGCCCGGACACGGTGGCGTTGACGTCCTTGGCGATGTCATCCTTCTTAGCAAAGACCTCATCGAGCGTGTAGACAGGGATGGAAGAGCGCAGGGCATCGGTGATGAAATCGCGCATCTGGTCGACGGGCTCCTGCAGCATGTAGTAGCTCTTGTAGATGCCCGAATCTGCCGGGCCGGCGCCCATGTCATAGCTCACGTGGTACTGAGCGGATACCTCAAGGCCGATGGTCACGTTGTCCTGGGTCTTAACGTCGATGCCGAAGCCGTTTTTCATGGTGCGCAGACTCACCGTGGCAGCCTTGCGGTCGATCACGGGCACCTTCATGTGGAAGCCCGCGTTGACGATGCGGTTGAACTTGCCCAAGCGCTCAATGATTACAGCATGCTGCTGTTCAACGACATAGCAAGCGTTGGGAAGCAGTAGCAACAAAATGATGATGGGAAGTAGAAGGCTCGTAAGAGCAGCGATAATACCGGACAACAGCATGGTCTCTCCTCTGATAGGCACACGTTGGCACTAGGATACCCGCACGAAGCAGCCACGTGACACCAACAGGAGGCCCATAACAAAAAAGCCCCCATTGCTGGGAGCTCTTTCAATCAATGGTGCGGGCGAAAGGACTTGAACCTTCATGGGGTTGCCCCCATACGGACCTGAACCGTACGCGTCTGCCAATTCCGCCACGCCCGCAGATGCAGGAATGACTATACCCTAAGCCCCGGCCAGTTCGCAAGAACTTTTTTGACAACCCGAGAATCACCGGGCAGAACGGCTGGCGGCGCGGCTGCTAGAATGGTCGCATTGACGCACCGGCAGCAAACGCAGCTGAAACGAG
>CABSBK010000169.1 GCA_902475865.1 uncultured Collinsella sp. | reverse complement strand
TGGTGCCGATGCGTATATGCGCGTGGGCACCATTTTTAATGCGTCAGTATCCAGTGGATGCCGCGGGCCATGCGTAAGTCGGTTTGGGCAAAGTGATTGCCGGGGTTGAGCTCCAGCGTTGTTGGAATGCCGCGCTCGACGAGCAACGTTTCCATCGCGCGTGTGTCGTCGAGTACATGCCGCATCATGCGGTTGGGCGTCTTGGTTTCCTTTTTGCCGAGTGACAGGTAGACGGCTTGCGGGCTGCCGGCAAAAGGGGCCGTGCTGGCACGGTCGACAAAGTCGGGAAACCATAGCGACCCCGATGCGCTCGCGGCGCGGTCAAAGGCATCGGTCTGCCAGGGGGCCCAAAGCGAAAAGAGGCCCGCTAGCGAATAACCGGCAATGCCGCGCCAGGTGGGCGGCTGAGGAAGCGATGACTCCACCTGGGGGATTATCTGATTCAGCAGCTCATCAAGAAAACCGGCAGCTTGGCCGCCGAAAGGCTCGGCATCGCGTACGGTCCCGTCGCATGCCCAGGGGCTCAGCTCGCGATTCCAATCGAGCCCGCCAATGGTGACGAGGGCGAATGGCGGACAGTCGAGCTCTCGGCAACACTTATAAACCTCGCTGCCGTCGCCCACGACCACAGGAAGGTAGATGACAGGCGCGCTTTCCGTATGATTCGAATAAACGGTTATCTGCTTTTGATGCGCTTCCATGACGGGCTTCTCTCAGTGTTGTGATATCGGCAGCCCCAATTGTCGCACGCCAGCGTATGCCGGTTGGGCTAGACCAAAGACAATCTCGTGCATCCCCTGCGGACGCATATGGAAAACGCCACCGCCGGAGGGGAGCTCGGCGGTGGCGTTGCTAAACGGTGTGCGGGCTAGCACTTCTGTGGGTGCCGTCTCGCGCGTTAAAGGCCAAAGGCGTCTATGAGCGCTTGCGGCTCACCACGGCGCCCGCGGCGATGGCGGCTGTTCCCGCAAGGACGGTTGCCACGATGGCCGCACCCGAGGTGTCGCCGGTTGCCGCGAGCACGCCGGTAGTCTTGGCTTTCGTGGTTGAAGCCGCAACGGCCTTGGTCGGCTTTGAGCCCTCAGGCTTGGGGTTCTGCTTGGACTCCGCGGGCTTGCTTTCTGCGGGCTTGGTCTCGTCGGGCTTGGGGTCTTCCGGCTTGGCTACCTCGGGAGGTGCGATGGTCGTACTTTTGGCGACTGCTTTGATATAGAGGGAGTCGACCGTGGCGTCGCCCGTGCCGATGGCTTGGCCTGCCTCGTAGATGTCGTCACGGAGCTTGCGATAGTCAATGACCTTGCCGCCTTCGGGCGTCTGGATGGCGGCGTTCTCAATCTTGATGGTGCCGATTGTCTTGCCGTCAGCGCTCATGGCACGGGCAAAGATTGCCGCTGTATCTCCTTCGGCCGTTACCTTGCTGCGGATGATCGAGATGACTGCGGGTGTGACGCCCTCGCTGGTCTGGGCGATGATGCCGATGTTCTCGCCTTGGGGTTCGCGCCTCGTCTCGCCATCTTGGTTTTCGCTGTAGGGGATGGGGCCGTCGCCGTTCTCGACATAGCGGGCTATGGCCTTGACAACGGAGTCGCTGATGTAGATGTGGCCGCCCTTCTCGTTGGGTCGATCGTTTCTGGTGGAGAATGCAGCCGAAACCTCGCCTTCCGCAAACGCGTCCACGGTGGAGCCGTTCTTGACGACGATGTCGTCCTGGTAGGTGAAGAGGGCGTTGGCGCCACCGTATCTGCCTTTACTTGCACGGACCGTCACGTTTGCATGATCGAGGGTGATGCCCTTGTGGGCATAGACGCCATATTCAACACCGTTTACGTTGAGGGAGGCGTTTGTGGCTGCGAGGCTGCCCTTGGCCTCGACGGCAGCGTCTTTCTCGGAGCTTGCCTTGACCTGGCTGCCGTCCGAGATGTTGATATTGCCGCCGCTCCAAAGGGCCTCACCATCGGCTGAGCTTGCCTCGACCGTCCCGCCACCCTTGATGGTGAGGTTCTTGTCGGCTCCAATACCCTTGTCCTTGGTAGCCCTGGCGGTGACGGCTCCGCTGTCGTCAATCGTGATATTGCCGTTTGCCCTGATGCCATCCGATGCACCCGTGGCGTTGACGTTGCCCGAACCTTTGATAGCGAGATCACCTCCGGCATTGATGGCATCAAGCCCAGTGCTCGTGGCGTTGACGGATCCGGCTCCGTCGATGTTGATATTACCCGTGGAGAGGATAGCGTCCTCAGTAGATGTCACGCTGAGCGTGCCGCCCTCGTCGCCTTGGATATTGAGCTCGGCATTCTCGTTAGTGCCATGAGAAACGTTGATGCTTTCGATCCATTCGGCAGTGACGATGTTGGTTCCCGAGTAATTCACGTTGAGCTTGCCTGCGGCCTGGATCTCGCCGCCGTTATAGTTGTTGAGCTTCAAGTCGTCGGCGCCGTCCCACGACCAGGTACCGGCCTCGTCGCTCGCCGCGGTGTTGTACTTGTTGCCGCCGACCTTGACCCATTCCGCTGCGAGCGAGACGCTCGGCATGAGCAGCGAGCTCACCGTGAGCGCGCACACGGCGCCCGCGACGATGCGGCGCGTCACGCGGCGCCAGCTGCCGTGCGCGAGTCCTATGCGACGGCGAACGTCGGGTTCGGCAACATGGGTTCCGGCGGTAGTGTCATTGCGTTTGGGGGTCGTGAACAAGGCTGCCATGGTTGCTCCCGTTCTCATAGGGCCTATACGACTAGATTCAGCGTATCTGCTGGATGTTGCCGGCGGTAGTGCCGTTTGGAGGGCAAAATGGCCAAAATGGGGGAGAAATAGGCCGCACGCCGGCGCAGGGACCGGCGCTAAAAGAAAAGCGCGGGGCCGCATGGCGACTCCGCGCTTTATTGTTCAGCTTTTGCAGCCTTGCCCTTACGCTACGAAGAAGTAGACGAGGAAGGCAAGGGCCGCGATCCACCCGTCCCGTGCGAAAAAGTGTTTACGAGCGCTTGCGGCTCACCACGGCGCCCGCGGCGATGGCGGCTGTTCCTGCAAGGGCGGCTGCCACGATGGCTGCGTTCGAGGCGTCGCCGGTTGCCGCGAGCTTGCCGGTGGTCTTGGCTCCCGTGGTTGCAACTGCAACGGCCTTGGTCGTCTTCGTGCCCTCGGACTTGGAACCCTCGGGCTTGGTCTCGCCGGGCTTCTCCTCGGGTTTGATCTCCTCGGGAGGCATGATGACCGTGCTCTTGGCGACAGCTTCGTTATAGGGGGAGTCGATCGTGGTATCGCCCGTGCCGATGGTTTGACCTGCCTCGTAGGAGATGCTGGGGCCGTACTCTTCTTCGTAGCGATAGTTAATGGTCTTGCCGCCTGCGGGCGTCTGGATGGGAGCGCCTTCGATCTCGATGGTGCCGATTGCCTTGCCATCCTCGCTTATGGCAAGAGCGAAGATTGCCGCCGTGTCTCCCTCGGCCGTGAGCTTGCTGCGGACGATCGAGATACTCGCGGGCGCGATGCCCTCGTAGGTCTGGGCGAAGATACCGATGTTCAGACCCCTAGGCTCAGGGATGGTCTCGCCGTCCTGGTCTTCACTGTAGTGGTCAGGGCCATCGCCACCGGTCTCGACATAGCGGGCT
>CABSBK010000168.1 GCA_902475865.1 uncultured Collinsella sp. | reverse complement strand
GCGACCACCGAGATCTACACTCTTTCCCTACACGACGCTCTTCCGATCTCCTCGAGGCGGCGAGGCTTTGGCAGGAGTGCGGCGACGCGCGCGAGTTCGCGTGCAGGGTGCTGGGCGGCGTGATGAACGCGCTGATGGACTCCGAGGCCCAGCAGATGTGCGGCGCGAGCCGCAACGAGCGCAGCGACGGCAGGGAGAACAGCCGCAACGGCTACCGCCCCAGGTCGCTCAAGACCGCCGTGGGCGACGTGGAGCTCGAGATACCCAAGCTCAGGCACGGCACCTACTACCCCGAGGGCATGCTCGCGCGATGGTCGCGCGTCGACACCTCGGTGGCCGCCATCGTGCAGGAGATGTACGTGTGCGGCGTGTCCACCCGCAAGGTCGAGCGCGTGGCGTCCAAGCTGGGCATATCCTCGCTGTCGAGCTCGGAGGTCTCGAGCCTCTGCTCCGACCTCGACGCCGAGGTGGCGGAGTTCCGCCGCCGCGACCTGTCGGGCACGCCGTGCTGCTACCTGTGGCTCGACGCCACCTACATGAGCTGCAGGGTCGGCTCGTCGGTCGTCTCGCAGGGCGTCGTGACCGCGATCGGGCTGGGCGCCGACGGGCGCAAGCACTTCCTGGGCTGCGACGTGGTCGACACCGAGAGCGAGGACTCCTGGGCGGCATTCCTCGGCGGGCTGCGCGAGCGCGGGCTGGCCGGCGTTCGCCTCGTGGTCTCCGACAGCCACGCCGGGCTCGTGGCCGCCGTCTCGCGCCTGTTCCAGGGCTGCGCCTGGCAGCGCTGCGTGACGCACCTGCAGCGCAACCTCCAGAGCGCCTGCTCGGGCAGGCCCGAGGACTCCAAGGCGGCCGTCAGGGACCTCGTGCACGCCGCGGTCTACCAGGACGACCCCGACCTCGCGCGCTGCGTGTGGGCCGAGGCGGCGCCCTGGGTGGCGTCGGTGTCCGCCAGGGCCGGCGAGGTCTTCGAGCAGGCCGAGGACTCCGCGCTGGCGTTCACGGCCTTCCCCAGGGCGCACTGGGCCAAGCTCCGCACCAACAACGTCCAGGAGCGCGCCAACCGCGAGATCAAGCGCCGCTACAGGGTCGTGCAGTCCTTCCCCTCGAGGGAGTCGATGCTGCGCCTGACGTGCGCGAGCCTCATGGAGACCGAGGGGCAGTGGTCCCAGCAGCGCGTGTTCTCCGAGGCCTCGGCCGCCGAGGGCTTCGCCGAGCCCGCGGACAGGCCGGCCCCGACAGAGGGGAGGCGCCGCGCGCTCGGGCGGCGCGCCAGGGAGATAGTGGACGAGATAGTCGAGAAGTACGGCCTCAAGAAGGAGTAACATCGGGACTTGCGGCGACGGATCTCAGGACACTCTTACACCACGTCTGCGCGCGCGACCCGGAAACCTTTCCAGAGGCGTCAAACAGCCATAATCCAAAGGTCGCCTCAAACAATTAGCCGGCTAAGAGCGTCCATGACTACCCAAAAACTGTACGTCAGCATCCAAAGATGTCGAAAAATGTCGACTTTGGATGCTGGTGTACATGTTTAGGCCGTATGGGGTGGGGCCTTGGGCGGACGGGATGCGCATGCTAGAGCAGGTTCTTCTGTACCCATGCGATGATGTCGCTCGACTCGTAGAGTGGCTTGCCGTCGATGAATAGGCAGGGAACCTGGCGCTTTCCGCCGGCGGCGATGAGTGTCTGCTCGGCTTCGGTATCGGTCGAGATATTGCGCTCGGGAATGGTCACGCCGTTATCGGCTAAAAAGCGCTTGACCTTTATGCAATACGGGCAGCCGGTCATAACGTAAAGCACGAGCTCGTGATCAGTAGTCATAGGTCTCCAATCGGTTGCGGTTTTGATTGAAATACCCAAAGCCGCCGCGGTCTATGCGCGCGTCAACGACGACTCGATCGCCTGGACCAGAAACGCCGTGGCTCCGGCGCCGCAGGGCTTGTCGTAGTAGTCAATAAAGCGCTGGTCGGCAAGATAGTCGTGGGCGAGCCCCAGATACGCCTCGTTCTGGGGTTCGCGTCCCCAGTTGAGACCAATCCAACGACGATGCATCGCGACGAGCTTGCGAGCCTCGCTTCCATCCGCATCGCCGTCGCCCATGGCAATCGAGAGTTGGCCCAGAATAGCGCGTTCAAGTTACCTCATGTCGTTCCATGTCTCGGGGTCCATGTCCAGTAGTGCTTCGTTTGCTGCATCGATAGCCTCATTGCCATAGCGAGCTCGAGCCTCGGCGCCGTAGCATTCCTCGTTTTCCTGCACGGTGCGCCAGCGCTCCAGTTGCGGCAGGACGGCGCCCATGAGCGAGACGGCTTCGTCGAGCGACATGCCGGTGTTTTGTGCCAGGCGCGGGGCACAGTCCTCGATCATTGCCTCCAGCGTGGTGTCGTAGGTGTACTGGCCGTGGTCGTAGCACCACTTGCAGTAATGGTCGGTCGCGGCGCCCGTGGCATCGGTGCCGCAGTCGTCGGGCGTGAGTATCATGCCGCAGCTCTGGCAATAATGCTCGGGCATTTCGAGCAGGTGGGACAGTGGCTCGCCGGTTACGGCGGCAATGAGCTTCATCATGTCGATGCCCGGGGTGACCTCGTCGCGCTCCCAACGGCTGACGGCTTGGCGCGTGACAAAGAGTTTGGCGGCGAGCTGCTCTTGGGTAAGGTGATGGGCGCGACGGATGGCAATGAGCTTTTCTGCAAAGGCCATAGCGGCTCCTTTCTGCTGGTTGATGGCTTAAGCATACGCGGCGGCAGACGCCCTTCCAAGCAACCGTTGGTTGCACGGCGGGGGACCGCGGCGAAGAATTGCACGCAACGCCCCACACCTCCATGCCGTACAATGACCGGCATGGAACCTATTGCACACATACATACCGACCTGCCGCAGAAGTTCGGCATCCCGCGCAACAGCTTTTTGGCGCCTCATCTGCAGGGACGCATCGTTTTTGAGCCGGAATTTGCCTCCAACGCAGCGGTTGAGGGTCTGGACTCCTTCTCTTACCTGTGGCTGCTGTGGCGCTTCGAAAACGGAACGCCCGGCGGCACGGCTAAGGACATAGCCGCCGATGCCAAAACGCAGGACAGGTCCGGCACCAACGCAAAATGGTCGAAAACTGTGCGTCCGCCGCGCCTGGGTGGAGCCGAGCGTGTGGGCGTCTTTGCCACGCGCAGTCCGTTTCGCCCTAATTCCATTGGGCTCACCTGCGTCAAGCTCGACCGCGTGGAGCTTACCGACGATGGTCCCATCATCCATGTGTTGGGGGCCGACCTGCGCGACGGCACGCCCATCTACGACATTAAGCCCTACATTCCGTTTGCGGACTGCCACCCGGATGCAACGGGCGGCTGGATTGAGGATGCTCCGTGGCAAGAGCTCGATGTTGAGTTTCCGCAGGCGCTGCAGGATATGGTCTCGCCCGCAAAGCTCCCCGGCTTGGTCGAGGTCCTTCGCCAAGATCCGCGCCGCGCGGGCAGCAAGCACGAGCCAAACCGCGTCTATCATCTTGCCTTCGCCGGGCTCGACATATCGTTTACGGTCGATGAAACCCAGCTAACCGTAGTCGCCGTCAACGACGCGCGAGACTAACCAGCCATTCGCCCGCACCCGTCAAATTAAGCGCCAAACCCCGCGCCAAAACC
>CABSBK010000167.1 GCA_902475865.1 uncultured Collinsella sp. | reverse complement strand
TTTTAGATGCCGGTGGGACTCGAACCCGCGAGGGGGCGAGCGCCAAGCGGACGCGCAGCGTCCGCAGCGAGCCGGCGAGGGCGGCCGAAGCCGACGCGTATTTGCGCAGCAAATACGCGGACGTCCCACCGCCCCTACCATTTGGCTTTTCGTGCCCGCTTCCTCCAGAGATGCGGGCTCGTTTCTTTTGGGCGCCGGTGGGGCTCTATGTTGCGGTGGGATAGTTCCTGTTTTGGCAGGCTACCAGCCCATTTAGGAACTATTTCACCGCAACTCAGAGGGAGACGGTTAAAGGGCGCTCAGGCTCGGGGTCCAGCCGATGGTGGGGGTCGCGCCGTCGAGAACCTCGTTGATGGTGGCGGCCATGCCGGCGAGCAAGCTGTTCTCGCTTACGGTGAGCGTCTTGTAGCCGCCGGCTCGCATGAGCTCGCGAATCACCGCGGCACCTGCCAAGATCACGCCCGCGCGCTTGGGTTGCACGCCCGGTAACGCGGCAATGCCCGCAACATCCAGCGCGGACATACGCTCGATAGCGGCCGAAACCTGGTCCAACGAAAGCTCGCGCAGGTGCACAAAGCTCGAATCATACGGCTCCAGCTCGTGAACGAGTGCCACGAGCGTGGTGACAGTACCACCCACCGCGACCAGGCGCTCGGCACGCTCAAAGTCGACAGGCAGACTCTCAAAGTAGCCCGCAAACTGCTCGTTTGCCCAGCCGGCAGCAGCCGCAAGCTCGTTCGTCGACGGCGGCAGTGCCGAGAAAAACCGCTCGGTCACGCGACGACAACCAATGTCCAGCGAGCGCGTTCCCTCCAGCGCAAAGACGCCGCGCTCCGGTGCATAGACGCCCGTCGCGAGCTCCGTGGATCCGCCGCCCGAATCGGCAACAATGATGCGCTCGCCGGCAAAGTCGTGCGCCACGCCAAAAAACGTCAAGCACGCCTCGACCTCGCCCGGAATCACCTGCGGCTCGAGTCCCAGCTCGCGCAGGCCGTCCAGTAGCAGCGCGGCATTGGACGCATCGCGCGCGGCGCTCGTACACGTGGTGCAGATGCACACGGCCCCAAAGGCACGGGCCTCGTCCACAAACATGCGACACGCAGCGAGCACGCGCTCAACGGCCGCCTCGCAAAAGCGCCCCGTCGCGTCCACGCCCTCGCCCAAGTCGGTAATCTCGGTATGCTTGGACGATTCCACGATCGCCCCGCCCTCGACCTGGGCCAACACCAGGCGCGACGACACCGTCCCCAGGTCAATCGCCGCCACCTTATATCGTTTGCAATTCGTCATTGCAGGCTCCCCTCCGGGCGTTACTCGCCGTTGGACACGACCGTCTGGCCCTCGACGCCGTTAAATCCAAACAGCATATCGAGCGTCTGGATGTACCACGGCGCGTCCTTGCCGACCTCTTCGATCTCTTTGGCCACTTCGCTGGCCTTCTTGGCGTTCGAGGACTTTTTGCTCGACGACGAGTCCGAATCGTCGTCCAGGCCCTGCACTTCAATCCTCTTCTCGCCGGGCATCACCAGGCCCAGGTCCTCGGATGCCGCATCCTTGATACCCTGCTCCGAGAGCAGCTTGTCGACGCTTTTCTGCAGCTCGTCGTTGTACTGCTGGCGAATCTCGACCTGCTTGGCCAAGATATCGTTCGAGCGTTTGGCAACGTAGAGGTCGCGTACGGGAAAGTACAGGCTCACGAGCACCAGGACGACGACAATGCCAATAAACAGCCCGCGCTGGGGTCCATGGGTAAAGTCGTAAATTGCCTTGACCACCGCGTTGTCGTTGGCGTAGTGCATGAAGTCCGAGCCCGAAAGACGGCTCGAGGGCCTGGTCGACTTTGCGCGTGTTTGAGCCGAGGGGCGCTGAGCATGCGTCGAGTGTGGCGAGCGGCCCGTCGACGTATTCATTTGAGCACGGGGGTGTGAGGCACTTGCCGGACGTTGTGCGCGGCAATCGACGCCGGCGTAGTCGGACCCGCCGAGCTGCGCGGTACGCGCACGACGAGACGACGGCTCGCGCGAACCGGCGGAATAATACCTGTTGTCGTAAATCTGATCCATGTGCGCCTTGTGCGGTTGAGGTTTGTTTGCGCTAAGTCCTTTAGTTATAGCACGAGCGCCCGCACCGCCTTCGGCAGCCTTTGCTCGACATAAAAAAGGCGCTGAGCCGTATGGCCCAGCGCCCAATGGTGCTCAACAGTGCCCGGCGGAAGCGAGGCGAATCCGAGTCAGCCCCGCCCCCCGCACACGCCGCTGCCTAGCGAATGTTGTAGAACGCAGACTTGCCGGCGTAGCGCGCACTGCCCTCGAGCTCGTCCTCGATGCGGATGAGCTGGTTGTACTTGGCAATACGGTCGCTGCGGCACGGGGCGCCCGACTTGATCTGGCCGGCGTTAACACCCACGACCAGGTCAGCGATGGTAGAGTCCTCGGTCTCGCCGGAACGATGGCTCACGATGCAAGCGTAGCCGGCCTCCTTGGCAGTCTCGATAGCCTCGAGCGACTCGGTGAGCGTGCCAATCTGGTTGACCTTGACCAGGATCGCGTTGGCGGCACCCAGCTCGATGCCCTTCTTAAGGCGCTCGGTGTTGGTGACGAACAGGTCGTCGCCCACCAGCTGCACCTTGTTGCCAATGCGACGGGTGAGCTCAACCCAGCCGTCCCAGTCCTCCTCGGCCATACCATCCTCGATGGAGATGATGGGATAGGTGTCGACAAGCTTCTCCCAGTAATCGACCATCTGAGCGCTCGTGTACTCAACACCCTCGCCCTTGAGCTCGTACATGCCGGTCTCGGCGTTGTAGAACTCGGTCGATGCCGGATCCATGGCGTACATGAAGTCGACGCCGGGCTTAAAGCCAGCCTTCTCCACGGCCTTGGTGATGTACTCGAACGGCTCGGCATTGGTCTTGAGGTTAGGCGCGAAACCGCCCTCGTCGCCCACGCCGCCGCCCAGGCCGGCCTCGTGCAGCACGCCCTTGAGGGCGTGGTAGACCTCGGCGCACCAGCGCAGGCCCTCGGCAAAGCTCGAAGCACCCACGGGCATGATCATGAACTCCTGGAAGTCAACGTTGTTGTCGGCATGCACGCCGCCGTTGAGGATGTTCATCATGGGCGTGGGCAGCAGGTGAGCGTTGACGCCGCCCAGGTACTGGTACAGCGACAGGCCCGCCGACTCTGCCGCAGCGCGGGCAACGGCCAGCGATACGCCCAGAATGGCGTTGGCGCCGAGCTTGGTCTTGTTGGGGGTACCGTCCGCGGCGATCAGCGCGGCATCGACGGCGCGCTGGTCGAAGGCATCGAGGCCCACGACGGCGTTGGCGCACTCGTTGTTGACGTGCTCGACGGCTTGCGAAACGCCCTTGCCCAGGTAGCGGCCCTTGTCGCCGTCGCGCAGCTCGCAAGCTTCGAAAGCGCCGGTCGAAGCGCCCGAAGGCACCATCGCGCGACCGAAGCTGCCGTCCTCGAGCACGACCTCGACCTCGACGGTGGGGTTGCCGCGGCTGTCGAGTACCTCGCGACCGTAGACATCCAAAATATCGCTCATGTTGTCTCCCTCTCACTTGAAAACGTAGTTGATGCAAGCGACTGGCCGACTGTGCACCATTGGTGCGCCTCCGTAAGTTAGCCTTGTCGCGCTTT
>CABSBK010000166.1 GCA_902475865.1 uncultured Collinsella sp. | reverse complement strand
ATCACGCGAATACCGCGGGCATTGAGTGCCTGCAGCGCGATGCCGCCGGCGATGCACAAGGGAGCCGTCAGGCGGCCGGAGAAGTGTCCGCCGCCGGCGACGTCGTGCATGTTGTGGTATTTCACGCGCGCCGGAAAGTCTGCGTGCCCGGGGCGGGGCTTGCGGCGCAGCTCGGAATAGTCCTTGGAGCGCGTGTTGGTGTTCTCGATAATCGCGGCGATGGGTGCGCCGGTGGTGTGCCCATCGACCACACCGGCAATGATATGCGCGGCGTCGGCCTCGCGGCGCTTGGTCGCGGTCTCGTCGCGACCGGGGGCGCGACGGTCCAAAAAGGTCTGCAGCTGCTCCTGGTCAATGGCAATACCGGCAGGAATGCCGTCGAGCGAGCAGCCGATAGCAGGGGAGTGCGACTGGCCAAAGATGCTCAGATGCAAAACGTTGCCAAAGGTCGAGGACATGCTACTCCTCCTCGAGCGTGGCCTTGCCGCCCAGCAGGCGGTAGTGGTCGAAGAAATCGGGATAGGACTTGTTGACGGCCTCGGCGCCGTGGATCACGACCTCGCCGGTGGCACGGCTCGCAGCGATGGCGGCCATCATGGCGATGCGGTGGTCGTTGTGCGAATCGACCTCGCCGCCGGTAAAGGCGTCGACACCCTTGATGATGAGGTCGTCGCCGGCAATGCGCACCTGCGCGCCCAGTGCGGTGAGCTCGCGGGTGGTGGTGGCCAGACGGTCAGATTCCTTGATGCGCAAGCGGGCGCAATCGCGGATGAACGTGCGGCCTTGCGCCAGCGATGCCACGGCAGAGATAACGGGCACCAGGTCGGGGATGTCGTGTGCGCTCATCTCAAAGCCGGCGAGCTTGTCGGACTGCACGGTGGCGGCGTTGGTGGAGCGCACGATGCGGGCGCCAAAGCGCGAGAGCGCGGCAAGCACGTTACGGTCGCCTTGCGCGGAGCTGAGCGACACGCCCTCGACAGTGATGGGGTCGGAGCCGATGGCGCCGGCGCACAGCCAAAAGGCCGCGTTGGACCAGTCGCCCTCAACAGCCACGTTGCCAGGCGTGCGGTACGAGCCGCTGCTCACACGGAAGTTCGTGATCTCGGGCTGGCCGTCCTTGGCGGGGATGCGCTCGACGTTGACCTCGACGCCGAAGGCCTTCATGGCCTGGATGGTCAGGTTGATATAGGGGCGGCTCTCGATAAGGCCGGTTACCTGCACGCAGGAGGGCTGGGCCAGAAGTGGGGCTGCCAGCAGCAGGCCGGAGATGTACTGCGAGCTCACGTTGCCCGGCAGGATAAAGGTGCCCGGGCGCATGCGGCCGCTTGTCTTGAGCGGAAAGCCGCCCAGGCCCTGCAGGTCGCAACCGGCGGCGATGATCTCGTCCGAGAGCGGGGAGAGCGGGCGGGCGCCCAGGCGGCCCTGGCCCACGAAGGTGGCCTCCCCACCCCGCGCGCATGCCACAGGCACCATGAAGCGCAGCCTTGAGCCGCTCTCACCGCAGTCGAGCGTGCCGCCGGCAAGGGCCTTGAGCAGGCCAAATTCAATGCTCTTCATGGTGGGATGGACCTGGAAGCCGTCCTCGACGGTCTCGATGCGGGCGCCGAGCGCCGTGAGGCAGCGCACCGTGGCCTCGATATCGGCGCAGGTGGTGTTGCAGGCCACGTGCGTCTCGCCGTTGGCAAGCGCGGCGCAGATGATGAGGCGATGCGCCATCGATTTGGACGCGATGGCGGGAACAGTGCCCTTGAGCGGGGACGGGGTGATGCGGGCTAACATGCGGATGCGTCTCCCTTCTGGCCGAGGCCCTCGGCAATCAAATCGTGGAAGGTGGAAAGCGGCGTGCGGTCGATGCTGCAACGACCAATGTCGTGTGGAATTACCAGGTCGATGGTGTCGCCCGAGCGCTTTTTGTCGTGGAGCGCCTCGGCAAAGACGGTATCGGCATCTAGGTCGCAGCGGGTCTTGAGGCCGTGGCGGGCGCAGAGCTCCTCAATACGATCGGGCAGCTCGGCGTCACAAATGCCGTGCAGGGCTGCGGCACGCGTGATGATGCCCATGCCAATCGACACGCAGTTGCCGTGGCCGAGCTCAAAGTGCTCGCAGGCTTCGACGGCGTGCCCGGCGCTGTGGCCAAAGTTGAGGAGCTTGCGCTGATTGGTTTCGCGCTCGTCGGCAACGACCACGGCGCGCTTAATGTCGATATTGCGGGCGATGATGAGCGCCACACGGGCCACGTCGCGGTTCAGCAGCTCCAGGGTGAGCGGGGTCTTCTCCAGCTCGGCGAAGAGCTCGGAGTCGGCGATCACGGCGTGCTTGACGACCTCGCCGCAGCCGTCGGCGAACTGCTCGGGCGTGAGGGTGGCCAGGCACCCCACGTCGGCGATGACCACGCTCGGCTGCCAAAAGGCGCCGGCCAGGTTCTTGCCGGCTGCCAGGTCGATGGCCGTCTTGCCGCCGACGGACGAATCCACCATGGCAAGCAGGCTCGTGGGAATCTGCACAAACTTGCAGCCGCGCATGTAGGTGGCGGCCACAAAGCCGGCTACGTCGCCCACGACGCCGCCGCCGAGTGCCACGATCACGTCGGAGCGCGAAAGCTCGTGCTCGGCTACAAACTCAAGAATGGCAACGTAGGTCTCGGCGCGCTTGTGTACCTCGCCGGCCTCGAAGGTGCAAATGCTTACCTCATAGCCTGACGCCTCCAGGCTCTGCTTAACGGGCATCTGGTAGAGCGGGCCCACGTTGGTGTCCGTCACGATGACGGCGCGGGTGCCTCCGGCGGTGGCGCGAACGAGTGGCCCTGCCTGCTCCAGCAAAAACGTGCCCACGTGTACCTGGTAGGGGCGTGCGGTGTCGATATCGATGGTAATCGCCATAAGCTATGGTCCTTTCGACCTGGCGTGATAGGTGGTCTAGTGGGCGCTCTCGTCGTCGAGTGCGCGCTTGATGCGATCGCCCTCGGCAAGGAGATTCTCAAGATAACGCTGGTCGCGGTTCTTGAGCGCACGGCTGTAGGCGCCGAGCGAATCGATCAGATGGTCGATCTCGAAGGCGAGAGCGTCGGCGTCGTCAATCATGAGCTCGGACCACATCTGCGGGTTGAGGTGTGCCACGCGCGTGAGGTCGCGGTAGCTACCGGCTGAAAAGCCGTGGTGGACCTGGGCGGTGGGGCTCTTTACGTAGGCGTTGGACACCACGTGTGCGAGCTGGCTCGTAAATGCGATCACGCGGTCGTGCTCGGCGGCGGTGGTCACGCTGAACTTGCCAAACCCCAAGGGACGCACCATCTCGCGCACCTGGCCCAAGAGCTCCAGCTTAAGGGCATCGTCTACCGCAGGCGGAACGAGCACGAGCGGTGCGCCCTGGAACAAGTCGGCGCGGGAGTGCGCGTAGCCCGAGAACTGGGTGCCCGCCATGGGGTGTGCGCCCACAAAGTAAAAGCCGTGCTCTTGTGCGAGCTCAAAGGCACGCTCGCACACAATGCCCTTCACACCCACGGTGTCGATTACCACGGGGCCCATGATGGCTTCGGTGTCGGTGGCGTCGGCGAGCGCCTGGGCGTGGGCCTCGAGCCACTCGATGCATGCCTCGGGATAGCAGGCAAGGACGATGATGTCGCACTTGCCGAGCGTCTCGTCGTTGAGCTCGCCGGCAACGGTGCCCATGCTGGCGGCCGTC